>JANMMQ010000172.1:0-2385 GCA_031373465.1 Ilumatobacteraceae bacterium
GGTGACGTCGGCGCGGATCTGCGCAGTCACCTGGAGTTCGGCGAGGTGTCCCTTCGCCCACTGGGTGACGAGATCGACGCGCTCGCCAACTTCGATCGCGGCCAGGACCGCAACCTGATGATCGACGTCGGCCTCGCTCCAAGTCGTGACGGCGTCGGCCAACTGGCCCGGGTCGGAGACAGTGCGCAGGATCTCGGGCAGCCGCCGGCTGCCACGCAACTTGGCGATCTCCTCGAGGACCACGCGCAATTCGCGCGCGACCGCCTCGACCCGTGGGGTCGGGCGCCCATCAGCAAGCACGACGACGTCGACATGGTCGCTGCCTCGCTCGCTGGGATGGAGCGCTGTGATGCGGGCACGGACCTCGGCCTGCACGATGGCGGCCATCTCTCCGTTGGGCATTGCGCCCGTGTTGGGAACGTGGGCGACAACCCCGACATCGCCGGAGCCGTCGTGGTGAAGCACCAGCCGGCCGTCACCTGCGGAGGCGGCATCAACCGCGGCGCGGGCCGCATCAGTCGAGAGGGCGAATGTGAAGACCGTACCGGGCAGCACCACGGCCGGCACGGTGAGCAACGGCAGCGTGAACTGGCGAGTATCGAGATCTGTCATAGGTTGTGAGGGTAACGACATGAAAGTTGAGTTGCTACCGCTCAGCTTTATTGCGCGAACGATGCCGCGTGACTGATGGCATCAGCCCAGGAAGCCCGCTCATTGAGCAATTTTCGCATGCGCATCACCGGTTTGGGCATGTTGACCCCAAGAACCCCGCGCAACCGGCCGGAATGGCCGTACAGGGCCATGAAACTCCCGGCTGGATCACCGGCGACGACTTGAACGTCGTCCTCGCCATGGGCACGCCCGATGAACTGGATCCGGCTGTCGAACTGGTCGCTCCAGAAGAACGGCACGGGCGCATACGGCGTGGATGGCTCGCCCGCGAGCTCCGCCAGCAGGTTCGACGCGGCCGCCGACCCTTGTTCTGCGGCGTTGGTCCAATGCTCGACACGCATCTCCTCGCCGGTGTCGCCGAACAGGTTGTTGATCCAACGCGCGCAGTCGCCGGCGGCGTAGATCCCGGGCGCAGCGCGCAGCGAGTCGTCACACACGACCCCGTCGCGCAGCTCCAGCCCGCTTCCCTCCAGCCATTCCGTGGTTGGCGAGACACCGATCCCGACAACCACTAGATCGGCACCGACCACTTCGCCGTCGTTCAAGCGAACGCCCGTGACCCGGGCCCCGTCACCTTCGATTCCGACGATGTGCGCACCACAGCGCAGGTCCACACCGTGCCGTTCGTGAACCCTGGCGACGACTTCTCCCATCTCGGCGCCGAGCCCGCGCATCATCGGAGCCGGCGCACCTTCCAACACCGTGACCGCGCATCCGACCTGGGCCGCGGTTGCAGCAACCTCGAGGCCGATGAAGCCGGCACCGATCACGACCACCCGCGAACCATCAGCGAGCCGGCGGCGCAGATCCAGGGAATCGTCGAGCGTCCGCAACGTCGTCACGCCGTCGAGATCGGGCTGGTTCGGCAAGCGTCGCGGAGCGCTTCCGGTGGCGATGACCACGCCGTCGGCCGCCAGTATCTCGCCCGACTCGATGGTGACTGTTCGCGTCGGCACGTCGAGTGCGACCGCTGCTGCACCGAGCCGCAGATCGAGCCCGAGTCCATCCAGTTCGTCCGGCTTGCGCAATCGGATGCGGTCGGGTTCCCAATCGCCCTTGAGAAAGGCCTTGCTGAGTGGCGGCCGGTCATACGGTTGATGCTGCTCAGCGCCGACCAACGAGATCGTTCCTGCGTAGCCACCGGCGCGCAGTGACTCGCACGTCCAGAGCCCCGCCAATGAAGCGCCGACCACGACGATCCGATCCATGGCGCTGAGCTTCGCGCATCGTCCTACGATCGCCACGATGAGCGAGACGATCACCCTCGAGGGCTGGCGTGGGCCATGGCCCGACGACGACAAAGATGCCAATCTCAAAGCCGACATCGCCCTGTACGCACACGTCGATCCACTGCGCACGGTGCGCGGGTTGTCGGATTCGATCGATGTCCCAGTCGGAGCGATCGTCCACTACGTCCTGGCGCGCTGGGCCAGCGAGGGCGCATCCGGCCTGCTCGAACTGGGCCCGACGTTGTCGAAGCGCCTCAACGCAGTGTGCGTCAGGGCCGAAACCTTTGGATCCGACGCCGCCCGGCTGGCCGCGTACGAACAGTTGCGCCAGATGATCTCGTGGCTGAACTATCCGCTCGAACACCCCGAGGTCTACGACACCTAGCCCGTGCAGTCCGTGCAGTGCACGTCGAGATCAGGTTGTCGACGGATGAGTTCAGTGACCCAACCGACCAGGGGCACCCCTTCGACGGTCTCGGTGTAG
>JANMMQ010000217.1:0-4554 GCA_031373465.1 Ilumatobacteraceae bacterium
CGAGACGATCCTGCTCGCTGCCGAGAAGGGCATGGGGGCATTGACGTTCGCGTTCATCGATCCGGAGGAAGCCGTCAACTGGGTCACCGAGTACGAGCGCACGTTCACCGAGAAGTGTCATCCCGTCGGGTTCAGCGTCAACCCGCAGGTCGCCTGCGTCAGCCCGATGATGTTGCACCACGACGAGGACGAGGCCATCCGTCGAGGCACGGAAGGTGCCAACTTCTTCGGTTATTCGCTCGGCCACTTCTACGTCTTCGGCGAGCACCAACCCGGCCGAACCGATGTGTGGTCGCAGTACGTCGAGCGGCGTGCCGCCCAGGGCTACGACCCTGAGGCCATCGCTGCCGCGGTTCGGGCCGGGCAGCGTGTTGACGCACTCGGTGCCAAGCAGGCGGCCGGGGATTCGACGGGATTGCGCGGCAGCGTTGGCACACCCCCACAGGTGCGCGAGTACCTGCGGCGATTCGAAGAGGCCGGCGTCGACCAGATCATCTTCGTGCTGCAGGCGGGTCGCAACCAGCACGAGCACATCATGGAGTCGATCGAGATCTTCGGGCGCGAGATCCTGCCCGAGTTCATCGACCGCGACGAGGCACAGGTCAAGGCGAAGCAGCAACGGCTGGGGCCGGCGATCGAGGCGGCGATGCAACGCCGAGCGGAGGACTACCAGCCGGCCGATATCGGCGACTACTCATTCCCGGCTCTACCGGTGCAGTGGGCGAAGGCCACCGGATCCGCCGAGTTGGAGGCCACGCTGCAACAGTGGGCCGACGATCGCGCTGCTGGGAAACGTGACCTCAGCGCCGGAATCACCGGCTGATGGCTTCGGTGCCGCCCGCCTCCACGATGCTGGCGCGTGTTGCCGATCGAATGACCGACTGGCGCTTCCATTGTTGGTACTGGGGCGACGCGATCGCGATCGACGGATTGCTCGAGGCAGATTCAATGGGTGCCGGCAAGTACCGCGATTCGGTCGTCGAGACGCTTTCACGGTGGAACACCCATTGCCTGGCGAACTTCGACGACGCGTTGGCGCCCGGGGCCGCGATCATCCAACTCGTGATGGACGGCGACCTGCCGGCTTCGGCTGCAGAACGGCTGCTGTCGCGCCTCGATGGCTTGCCGATGGTGTACGGCGAGGTTCCGGCGCTCGAGCCGCACCGTCTCGCGTTCCGCTTCGGCGTGTGCATTGACGCGGTGTACCACCTGCCCGCCACCTATGCCCTTGCCTCCCGGTGGCGCGACGACGGGGACTTGGCGCGCAAGGCGATTCGGATTGCGGTCGACAGCATGACGTTGCTCCGCTGCGATTCAGGGTGGGCACAGTGGTTCGATCCGACCCGCAAGCGCAACAACGACGTGGCCTGGACACGCGGTCTGGGGTGGGCATTGCTGGGGTTGCTCGACCTCGTGCACATTTTGGAGGGCGATGACGCCGGCGAGGCGCTCGACCTGGCCGTCGAGGTTCTCGAACTACTCGCCGCAACGCAGACGCCGGACGGGAACTGGGCGGAAGTCCTCGACCATGCGCCTGCCGGCGTCGAAACCTCGACCGCCGCCTTCTATGTCGCCGGTGCTCTCCACTCGGCTGCCTCGGGCGTCGTGACGCTCCCGCCCGATGTCCTCGAGCGGGCCACCGCAGCGTGCGTCCGCGCCGTCGACGTCGACGGAACGTACACAGGCGTAACCACCGACGTGCTGCCGAGTTGGGACATCACCACCTACGAGAACTGTCCTACCGAGCCATCGCCGTGGGCACAGGGCGCGGCGGTCCGCGCCTTCGCGTCAATGGCGCGCGCCGATCTCCATCCGAGTGTTTCCGGACACCCCGGGGTGGCTGCGAACACTCGGATGGACGACTAACACTCGGACAACCTCAGGTAACACCCAATGCCCGATACAGAGTGGGATGCGCCACTTCCCTGACGTCCGGATAGTGGGTCAGCGACGGTGTTTGCGCTCCGCAGCACGCCGTTCGCGCTTCGGGCGGCTGGTTCTCATGCAATGCCGAGTACACATCAGCGGATACGACCGAGGCCAACATGTGCAACATCTCGTGTCGCTCGTATCCGGCGTCCACCATACGTCTCGCGGTGTGCCACATCTCCTGCGGTTCGTTCGCCAGGAGTTGGTGGCGACAATCTCGTGCATCGCTAGGTGCATTGTCTCGTCCGGACTCGATACCAGAATGCTGTTCGGGATGCACGGCGAGGATAAGGACCGATCGGTCGTGCTCGTCGTCAGGGTCGAGGAGGCTGAGTTCTATGCCGTGGAATTGCCGCTGAGGCTGGCACGGCGAAGAGGCGCTACTCGTTGTTGTCCGAGTGTTTGCGGCGCATCGGAGTGTTTGCCGCCCACCCGGGGTGTACGGAAACACTCCGATAGACCACAGCAGCGCCAGATCTGCCTGGTCTCGCGCACCTTCAGTGATCACCCGTGTATCCGCGGTTCTGCGCTTTGATTCGCACTTGCGCCGACACGCCGGACAGGGCATTATGCACTCCCGCCAAGCAGTGCCTTCGGTGTTCGCTGGGTGCATCTATAGCGGGAGGGCCGATGCCGAGCGCCGATGAGATCCGAGACGTTCAGCGAGCGACGTGGGCCGGGCTCTCTGCGGGCTGGGAGAAGTGGGACTCGGTCATCATGGATCAGCTGGGCCCGGTCGGCGCAGCGATTATCAAGCGTCTCGACATCGCTGAAGATCAGCAGCATCTCGACATTGCCGCAGGCACGGGTGAACCTGGTTTGAGCATCGCGAGACTGTCGCCGAAGGGACGCGTCGTGCTGACCGACCTCGTAGCGGAGATGCTGGACATAGCCGCGCGACGAGCCAGGGCGCAAGGGATCGCCAACATCGAGACGAAGGTGTGCAGCGCCGATGATCTGCCGTTCAACGGCGCCACATTCGACAGCGTCTCCGTGCGTTTTGGGTACATGTTCTTCCCCGACGTGGCCAAGGCGACGGCCGAGTTCGCGCGGGTGCTGAAGCCGGGGGGACGTCTCTGCTCGTCGGTATGGGTCAAGCCCGAGGAAAACCCGTGGACGACGATCGCCATGCAGGCAATCGCGACCGAGGCGGTGGTGGCGCCACCCGACCGGGACGGACCGAATATGTTTCGGTGCGCTGCTCCGGGATATGTCAGTGCCCTGTACGAGGGCGCGGGGCTGCGCGACGTTGTCGAGTGGGACGTCGACGTCGAACTCGTGACGCAATCGCCCGAGCAGTATTGGGATATGATCAGCGAGCACGTCTCGCTCGCAGTTGCGGCGCTTCAGCAGGTCGACGAACCGGCGCGGGAGCGGATTCGGGCAAACGCCATTGCGAAGGTGAGCGCGTTCGAGAAGGGCGGCATGGTCCGGGTTCCGGGCGTGGCGCGGTGCATCGTGGGAACGAAACATGACGCGAGCGGCACGCGCTCGGCGTGAGTTCGCCGCTGCGCGACGGCTCGGGCCAGGTGTGGAGCCTCCGGGCGTCGGTCGCCCCATGAAATTCGCGCCAGACCGCAGCGCCGTGCGCACCGCGCTGTGGCGCGCCATGCACGTCCAGATCGACGAACCGCCGCACCTCATCGAGGACGAGATCGGCCTCGCGTTGGCCTCGCCCGGCGAACGCTGGCGCGACCGGCCCGACATGCACCCGATAGGCACGCGTGCCTATCGGGCGGCGATCGTTGCTCGTACTCGGTTCGTTGAGGATCTGCTCGTCGAGGAGGGCATCGCCCAGTACATCCTCCTGGGTGCAGGCCTCGACACATTCGTCCAGCGACACCCGGACCTCGCGACTCAGGTGGTGGTCTTTGAGATCGACCAGCCCGGTCCTCAGGCATGGAAGCGCCAACGGTTGGAAGCTCTCGGCTACGGCGTGGCCGACTCGCTGCGGCTGATCCCGGTCGACTTTGAGGCCGATGAGGACTGGTGGCGGGCACTGCTCGACGAAGGCCTCGACACGCAGGCCAGGGCACTCGTCTCATCGAGCGGTGTATCGATGTACATCACCAAGGCGGCAACCGCGGCGACGTTGCACCGGCTCGCAGGTCTGGCGCCGGGCTCGATCGTGGTCATGACATTCATGCTCCCCTTCGAACTCCTCGACGAGGCCGACCGACCCGGCCTTGCGGGAGCGGCGCGGGGTGCGCAAGAGTCCGGGACGCCGTGGCTCAGCTTCTATGCGCCCGAGGAGATGATGGCGTTCGCCCGCGACACAGGCTTCGTCAACGCCCGGACCGTCTCGACCGCCGACCTCGCCGAGCGCTATCTGAGAGAGCGTACCGACGGCCTGAGCGCGGCAGGCGGCGAAGGCATCCTCATCGCGCGTACCTGACACGCACCGTCGATCGTCAAGCACCAGCTGTTGTGTCCGCCCGCCCCATGTGCCGCTATGAGCGCACATAACTGCCAGTCGATCTGGACCTGCAGGTTGTCGTTTGCTGTAGCACATGGTGCTACAGTAAACGACATGACACAGACGATCACCCAACGGGAGCTGCGCAACGACAGTGGCTCGATCATGCGTCGCCTTGATCACGGAGAGACTTTCATCGTCACGCGCAA
>JANMMQ010000223.1:0-3692 GCA_031373465.1 Ilumatobacteraceae bacterium
GCTCGATTTTCCGGATGCTCTCGATCTACTGGTGCTGTGCATCCGAGCCTGCTTCCTGCCTGCACAGGCCATCGGTGAGATCACACCACATCTCCCTGTGTCGCTGCGCCCATCGTTCAGTGCTGTCGCTGAATCGATGCAAGCCGGAACGCGATTCGCCGACTCCCTGACCCAGCTCTCCGAAACTATCGGTCCGATCGCCCGGCCGCTGGTCGACTCACTTGCGGCAGCCGACCGCTACGGCTTGCCCCTGGCCCCGGTACTCGAGCGATTGTCGTTCGAGGCCCGTCAGCAACGTCGACGCGACACCGATGCCTCTGCGCGCGAACTGCCCGTACGGCTGGCCATACCTCTGGTGCTGTGCACCCTTCCGTCGTTCGTGCTGCTGGCAATCGTTCCCTTGCTCCTCGGAGCCCTCTCGTCGCTGCGTGCATGACAGCGACCGAATCGACCCATGCAGAAAGGAGACGTCCATGCGCAGATTGTTTGCAAGGCTGCACGCCGGCTACCTGGCGGGCGAAGATCGCGGGCAGGCGACCACGGAATACGCACTGGTCATGCTCGGAGCCGCTGTCATCGCCCTGCTCGTCGTCGGCTGGGCCACCAGCGGCGGCGGCGCAGGCAAGATCGGCCGCCTCTTCGACCGCGTCATCGATGCCGTCACCGGCAAGCTGTGACGCCCAAACAAGGGATCCCAAAGAATGCGACAAGGGCCAGGCCACCGTGGAGTTGGCCCTGTGCCTCCCACTGCTGTGCCTCTTCCTGCTCGGCATAGTGCAGCTCGTCGTGATCATCCGCGATCAGCTCGCAGTACAACTCGCCGCTCGCGAGGGCGCCCGCGCCGCGGCAGTGGCGGCTTCGCCTGCTCCAGCGGCCGAAGCCTCGGCGAATGGAGCGGTGACGTTGCGTCCCTTGCTCGTCACGACCGCCAATTCCGGGGCCACCGTCACCGTCACGGTCAGCCACATCACCCACACCGACGTACCGCTGATCGGTGCCTTGTTGCCCGACATCACGGTCACCGCCGACGCGACCATGGCGCTCGAACCACCATGAGACGTAGCCTGCCGCACGATGAACCTGTCGACAAGCACCACCGTGGTGGATGGCGAAGTCGTCATCAGCCTGTCCGGTGAGGTCGACATGGCAACCATCCCGTTGCTCCACGATGCGCTGTCCAAGGCACTCGCCTACCACCCGGGTCGAGGCCTCATCATCGATCTCGACGGAGTGACGGTGCTCGAAGACATGGGCCTCGGTCTGCTGCTCGGTGCCGCCGGCTCGGTACGTCAGGCGGGCGCTGACCTGGCCGTGATCTGCAGCAACGTTCGTCTGCGCGAACGGCTCGAGCTGACCGGGTTCAGTCGCGCAGTCGACGTGATAGACGGGATGAAGGGAGACCGGTCATGACTTTGGACGAGGTCGTCCAACTGGCCAGGCGCGAGGAGTTCCTGGCGGTCGTGGCGACGTTGCGCGCTGACTCGACGATCCAATCGTCGCTCGTCAATGCGGGTGTCATGAAACATCCCGTGACCGGCGAACCTGCCGTCGCGTTGGTGACCTACGGCGCGGCCAAGCTGCGCAACCTCCGGGCCCGACCTCAGATTGCGGTCACGTTTCGTTCCGGATGGTCATGGGCGACTGTCGAGGGTCGAGCACAGCTGATCGGGCCTGATGACCCTCACCCCGACATCGATGCCGAGCGCCTGCGTCTGCTGTTGCGCGAGGTGTTCGTCGCGGCAGGCGGTCAACACAACGATTGGGGTGCTTACGACCGAACCATGCTCGAACAGGGTCGAGTCGCCGTGTTCGTCGAACCGTCGCGCATCTACAGCAACTGAATCATCGGCCAGTCGGCCGGCTCACACCGCGAAGATCTGCGAATCGTCGGCGAAGGCCTTGAACTCCAACGCGTTGCCGGCCGGGTCGTAGAAGAACATGGTCCACTGCTCACCGGTCTCGCCGGCAAAGCGGACATACGGCTCGATCACGAACGTCGTGCCCGCAGCGCGAAGCCGCTCGGCCAGTTCGTGGAAGTCGGCAATGGTCAGGATCAAACCAAAGTGCGGAACGGGAACGTCGTGACCGTCGACTGGATTGTGGATTCGCTCGGAAGCCGACGGGGAGAGATGGGTGACGATCTGGTGACCGCGGAAATCCCAATCGACCCATGTCTCGGCGCTGCGGCCTTGCGCACAGCCCAGCGTGCCGCCGTAGAACGTTCGCGCCGCATCGAGATCGTCGACGGGCATGGCCAAGTGGAACCGCGGTCGCTCTGAGGTTTCCATCTTCGGAGTCTTACATCCGGAAGTCGGGATCGTGACGACGCAGCTCGCGGCGGGCGATCGTCATCTTGTGCACCTCGTCGGGCCCGTCGGCAAGACGCAGGGTTCGCTGGTGGGCGTACATCTGCGCCAGCGGCCAATCGTCGCTGAGCCCACCTGCGCCGTGGACCTGCATCGCCCGATCGATGATCCGCAGCGCGATGTTGGGTGCGGCCACCTTGATGGCACTGATCTCCACAGCGGCGGCCTTGTTGCCGACGGTATCCATCATCCACGCCGTCTTCATCGTCAACAGCCTGACCATCTCGAGGTCGATGCGTGACTCGGCGATCCAGTCCATGATGTTGCTTCGTTCGGCCAATCGCCGACCGAACGTCGTGCGCGACAGAGCGCGTTGGCAGAGCAACTCCAGGGCTCGCTCCGCCGCTCCGATCGAGCGCATGCAGTGGTGGATGCGACCCGGCCCGAGCCGTGCTTGGCTGATCGCAAAACCGTCACCCACGTCGGCGATGATGTTGCTGACCGGCACTCGGCAGTTCTCGAAGAGCAACTCGGCGTGGCCCTCAGGGTCCTCGTATCCGAAGACCGGCAGCGCACGCACGATCGTCAGACCCGGGGCATCGATCGGCACGAGGACCTGACTCTGCTGGCGGTGCGGCGGAGCCGATAGATCGGTCTTGCCCATCACGATGAACACCTTGCAGTTGGGATGCATCGCGCCCGTGATCCACCACTTGCGACCGTTCAGCACGTATTCATCGCCGTCACGTTGGATGCTCATGGCGATGTTGGTGGCATCGCTCGACGCCACATCCGGTTCAGTCATCGCGAAGGCTGAGCGGATCGTGCCTTCGAGCAATGGCCGCAGCCACATGTCCTTCTGCTCGTGTGTACCGAACATCGTCAGCACTTCCATGTTGCCCGTGTCGGGTGCCGAGCAGTTGCAGGCTTCGCTGGCGATGCTGCTGCGACCCATGATCTCGGCCAGCGGCGCGTACTCGGCGTTCGACAGGCCCGGGCCCCACTCTTCGTGCGGCTGGAACAGGTTCCACAGGCCGCGCTTGCGAGCCTCGGTCTTCAACTCCTCCATAACGGCCGGATGATGGTGCGGGTCCCCGCTGGCGATCAGCTGCTCGTGGTAGACGCTTTCATTCGGGTAGATGCAGTCGTCCATGAATTGCAGCAGCGTCGCCCGATACTCGTTGCAGCGATCGGTCAAGGCGAAGTCCATGACGCAAACGTAGACGCGACCGGGCTCAGCGACCTCGGTCGCCGGCAGTGTCGGTGGCGTCGCTGGTTCGCAGCAACCGCGGACCCATCAACTTGGCCATCAGGTGCTCGCCAGCGGTCACCGGCGCGTACTTCGGGGGCGCGCCGTCACTGGTGCATGTCGGCAGGCACTCGATC
>JANMMQ010000264.1:0-5380 GCA_031373465.1 Ilumatobacteraceae bacterium
ATCGATGCCGACAAGCCGGTGCTGGCGATCTGTCGAGGGTTGCAGATCCTCAACGTTGCTCTCGGCGGGAGCCTGCTGCAAGACATCGGCAACGAAGAACACTGGCACCACTTCACGGTCAACGAGCTCGACGCCGGCTCGTGCATCGCCAGGGCCATGGGTACCGAAAGGCCTGAGCGTTGCCATTGCGTTCACCACCAGGCGCTCGATCGCCTTGGAGACGGGCTGAAAGTCGTCGGTCGACATGCCAGCGGAATCATTCACGCCGTCGAGCTCGAGAAGGCGCGCTGGATCGTCGGCACGCAGTGGCACCCTGAGGACTCGGCTGCAACGGACCCGCAACAGCAAGGTCTCTTCGACGAGTTGATCCGCCAGGCCTGAGGCGAGGGCGACCTATCTCACCTATTTGACCTATCGAACCGCGACAGCAGCTTTGGTGGCGTCGATCAACCATCCCGGGTAGATGCCGACGAACAGCGTGAATCCGACCGAGAGCAGCAGCGTGACGCCCGTCCAGAACGGCACCCGGATGTCTTCGCGGCCTGCGTCGCCGGCCTCTGGTTCGGACACCCACATCGCGACCATGATCCTCAGATAGAGGAACGCCGCGATCACCGACGCCACCATCGCGACGATGGCGATGGCGTAGCTGTGCTCCTCGACGGCAGCCTGGATCACGGCGAACTTGGCGACGAAACCCGACGTCAGCGGCACGCCGGCCTGGGCCAGCAGCAGGACAGTCATAGCCAGGGCGATCGCCGGATGCGACTTGCCGAGGCCCCTGAACGAGGACAGGTCGGTGGCCGCATCGCCTGTGCGACTGACCATCGTGACGACCGAGAAGGTTCCGATAACCAGGACCGAATAGAGGAGCAGGTACAACAGCGCGGACGGCACGCCATTGCCGGCGTCCGGCTGGCCGGCGCGATGCGCGGCGGCCTCGACACCGACGAGGATGAACCCGGCGTGGCTGACCGACGAGAACGCCAGCATTCGCTTGACGTTGGTCTGAACCACGGCCATGACGGAGCCGACGACCACCGTCAGCACAGCGATCGTCCACACGATCGGGCGGTAGTCATCGCGCCAGTGCGGCAAGGCGAAGATCAGCACCCGCAACATCGCGCCGAAGGCCGCGACCTTGCCGACCGACGCCATGAACGACGTCACCGGGGTGGGCGCACCTTCGTACACGTCGGGGGTCCAGTAGTGGAACGGCACGGCCGTGGTCTTGAACCCGAGCCCGACGATCAACAACCCGACACCGGCAAGGATGAAGGCGTCATGACGCACAGCCGGAACGGTTGCGTTGAACGACTCGACGATCCTGCTGAAGTTGGTGCTGCCCGCCGTGCCGTAGACCATGGCGATGCCGTACAGGAAGAATGCCGACGAGAAGCCACCGAGGATGAAGTACTTGATGCCGCTTTCCTGGCTCTCGATGCGCTTGCGGTGGCTCGCCGCCATCACGTAGAACGCGATTGACATGATCTCCAGCCCGAGGAACAGAACGATCAGGTCGTTGGCGGAGCCCATGACGATGCCACCGATCGCGGCGAGCAGGTATAGGGCGTAGACCTCGGGCCCGTCGAGATCCTCACGGCGCAGGTAGTCGTCGGTGACGAGCGCGACCAGCACCACCGCGACGGAGATCGTGATGGTGATGAAGACCGTGAACACGTCGAACCGCAAGGCGTTGCCCACCAGCAGGGAGGGGCCGCCGTCGGTGATGTCGTCCCAGAGGAAGAAGCACAGGATCGCCGACGCCAACCCGGCAGCGGCTGTGAACAGGGCATAGAGGTGGCGAGGCCAGCGCGGGGCCAAGGCACCGAGGACCAGCAGCAACATTGCGGCACCGAGCATCACGAGCATCGGGCTCAGCGCGAACCAGTTGACCGAGGGCCCGGCGAACGATGGGACGTCAGCGGCGATCATGGCGTGACCCCGGTCGGCTGGGGCTCCACGTAGGACGTCTTCTCCGAGACGTGTTCGATCAACCTGTTGACGCTCGGCTCGATGCGGTCGAGCATCGGCTTCGGGTAGAGACCCGTGAAGACGATCACTCCGACGATGGGGAGCAGCACGGCAGCCTCGCGGAGCTTGAGCTCGGGGAAGCCGGCGTTGGCTTCATCCGGCTCGCCGTGGAAGACGCGCTGGTATGCCCACAGCAGGTACAGCGCGGCCAAGATCACACCCGTCGCGGCCACCACCGTCCACCATCTGGCCGTGAGGAACGATCCGATCAGGACGAGGTACTCGCCCACGAACCCGTTCAGACCTGGCACCCCGATCGAAGAGAGCATGACGACCATGAAGACGCCTGCGAAGATCGGCGCGACCTTCTGCAAGCCCTTCAACTCGGCGATCTCACGGGTGTGGCGGCGGTCGTAGATCATCCCCACGAGGAAGAACAATGCGCCCGTGGAGACACCGTGGTTGATGTTCTGCATCACGCCACCGGTGATCGATTGCGAGGTCATGGCGAAGATGCCGAGCACGATGAAGCCGAGGTGGGCGACCGACGAGTACGCCACCAAGCGCTTGAGATCTTTCTGCATGGTCGCCGCAATCGCGCCGTAGATGATGCCGATGACGGCCAGCGTCAGCCACAGGCTGCGACTCCAGCGCGCTGCCTCGGGGAACAGGTAGACGCCGAAGCGGAGCAGGCCATAGGTGCCCAGCTTCAGCATCACGCCGGCGAGGATGACCGAACCACCTGTCGGCGCTTGGGTATGGGCATCGGGAAGCCAAGTGTGCAACGGGAAGATCGGCACCTTCACGGCAAACGCAACAGCGAACGCGAAGAACAGCCAGCGACCGGTGCTCGGTGCGAAGTCGGCCTTGGCCAACTCGATGAGGTCGAACGTCAGCGGCCCATTGCCTTTGGCGATGAACGCGGTGGCGACGATGCCGACGAGCATGACGGCCGAGCCCACCATCGTGAAGAGGAAGAACTTCGTTGCCGCGTACACCCGGCCCTCGTATCCCCAGCCGGCAATGAGGAAGTACATCGGTACGAGCACGATCTCGAAGAAGACGAAGAACAGGAACAGGTCGAGGCTGATGAAGCTGCCCATCAAGCCGGCCTCGAGCAGCAGCATCCACGACAGGTACCGCTTGTGGTCGTGATGCGGGTCCGTGCCGGCGATCACGAGCGGGAACATGACGCCGGTGAGCGCGACGAGGAACAGCGAGATGCCATCGATGCCCAGATGCCATGAGATGCCCCACGGCTTGATCCAGGTGTGCATGCTGACGAATTGGAAGTCGGGGTTCGACTTGTCGAACGCCGCAAGCACCCAGATGCTGAGACCAGCTGTCAGCACGCTGGACAGCACCGCGATGAGCTTCACCCATTCGGGACGGCGGTTGGAGAACACCGCGACCAGGACCGACCCTGCGGTCGGCACCAGCACGAGCATGGTGAGGATGGGGAACGAGATCACCGGCTGCCCCGTACCACGACGAACCAGGCGAGCATCAGCACGACGCCGACACCGATCGCTGCGGCATAGTTGCGCACGTTGCCGCTCTGCACTTTGCGAATTCGCTGCGCTGTGCCGCGCACCAGGTGACCGACACCGTTGACCGCTCCGTCGACGATTGTCGAGTCGTACCACGCCACCGAGTCGAACGCCTTGCGGCCGGGACCGCCCATGAAGCGGCTCACGGCAGCGTCGTAGTACCAGCCGTCGGAAAGGATCTTTGGTTCGATCGGCTTGGCTCGGTGTTTGGCATAGATCGTGATCGACGCAACGATGCCCACCAGCGCAGCGACCGTCGCGATCGCAGCGAACGGCACCTTTGCCGTGTCGCTTTCGTGAACGCCGAGGACGGGCTCCAGCCACAGAGTCAGCTTTTCGGTGTGAGCGTTGAACGGCAGGTTGAGACCGCCACCGATGATCGACAGTCCGGCGAGCACGACGAGTGGCACCAGCATGATCGCCGGGCTCTCGTGAGGCTCGAAATCGCCATGTGCTCCGTGTTCGACATGGGCGTCCTTCCAGCGCGCCTCGCCATAGAAGACCATGATCACCTGGCGGGTCATGTAGTACGCGGTGAGCAGCGCTGTGACGAGCCCGACGGCCCACAACACCGGGCTCTTGTCCCAAGCGGCCAACAGGATGTCGTCCTTGCTCCAGAACCCCGCAAATGGCGGCACGCCAGCGATCGCCAGCCATCCGACAATGAAGGTTGCCGCCGTTATCGGCATGACCTTGCGGAGGGCTCCCATGCGGCGCATGTCCTGCTCGTGGTGCATGCCGTGGATGACTGCACCCGAACCGAGGAACAGCAGCGCTTTGAAGAAGGCATGTGTGACCATGTGGAAGATCGCCGCCGTGTAGGCACCCGAACCGACCGCCAGGAACATGTAGCCGAGCTGGCTGACGGTCGAGTAGGCCAGAACCCGTTTGATGTCGTTCTGCGCAACGGCGATCGTGGCCGCGAACAGCGCTGTCGCTGCGCCGACCACCGCGATGAGGGTGGATGCGTAGGGCGAGGCGGCATCGAGGATTGGGCTCATTCGGCACATCAGGAACACACCGGCGGTGACCATGGTCGCCGCGTGGATCAGTGCCGATACCGGCGTTGGTCCTTCCATCGCATCCGGTAGCCAGAAGTACAGAGGTAGCTGGGCGCTCTTGCCGCACGCGCCGATGAACGCGAACAACGCGATGGCTGTTGCCGTGCTCCCCGCCATAGTGCTTGCCGCGTCGTTGAGACCGATGTAGCTCAACGTGCCCGTTGCCTGGAAGGCGAAGAACATCGCCATCATGAAGCCCCAGTCGCCGACTCTGTTGGTGATGAACGCCTTCTTGCCAGCCGTCGCCGCGCTCTCTCGCTCGTGCCAGAACGCGATCAGCAGATAGCTGCAGGTACCCACACCCTCCCAGCCCACGAATGTGACGAGCATGTTCTCGCCGAGGACCAACAGCAGCATGCTGAGGGCGAACAGGTTGAGGTACAGGAAGAACTTCGAGAAGCGCGGGTCACCGTGCATGTAGCCGATCGCGTAGAGATGGATCAGCGTGCCGATGCCGGTCACGAACAAGCACATGGTGATGCTGAGCGGATCGGCGAGGAAGGAGAAGTCGACCTTCAACGACCCGACCGGCACCCACGAGAAGACCTTGGAGATGTGCTGGCGCTCCTCGGCCGATTTGGAGAGCAGGTCGAAGAAGACGCCGACAGTGACCACGAAGGCAGCGCCACACATCAGCGTTGCCAGCCATCCGGCCCTCGGGTCTCCGAGTCGACGGCCGAAGAGCAGGATGAGCACAAAACCTGCGAGTGGAAGCGCAGGGATCAACCACACGACGTCGAGCATTCCTCAGCCCTTCAGTTCCGCGAGATCGTCTGCCGTTGCGCTGGGCCGGCG
>JANMMQ010000269.1:0-3208 GCA_031373465.1 Ilumatobacteraceae bacterium
CGGCTAACGTGCGCGTTCGTGGGGACGACGAGCGCCTATCGGGAGATCCTTCGCGTGCCGGACGCGCGAGCACTGATCAGCGCCAGCGCCGCCTCGCAACTGGGTGACTGGCTGTACAACGCGGCCCTGTTGGGGTACGTCTACACGGCAACCGGTTCAGCCGGTTGGGTCGGCGCGGCCACCATCTTCCGATTGCTCCCCTACGTGCTGCTTTCGCCCGTCGGAGGCATGGTCGCCGATCGCTACGACCGGCGTACCGTGCTGCTCATCGGCGACGTGCTGCGGTGCGTGCTGATGCTCTGTCTTGCCGCTGTCGTGGCAACCGAGGGCCCCGTCGTGCTGGTGATCGCGATCACCGCGTTGTCGTCCGCAGCTGGGAGTGCGGAACAACCCGCGGCCAAAGCGATGCTGCCGAGACTGGTGGGCGAGCTACGCCTCGGGCCGGCCAACGCCCTCTTGCACACGGTGCAAGACCTTGGCGTTGTGGTGGGTCCGGCGATCGGCGCGGTGCTGTTGGCGGTCGCTGCGGACTGGGTGGCCTTCCTCGTCAACGCCGGCACGTTTGCCGTGTCCGCCACGCTGATCGCCACACTTCGCGCTCGCCCGAGTGTGACGAAGTCGCCTAACGGCGAGAGGACCGTCACGCAGCTCCGTCACGGCTTGCGAACAGCGCGAACCACCCCGTTCGTCGTACCGCTTTTCGTCGTCGTGGCGATGGCGGAGTTCACCTACGGGGCGCAAACGGTGCAGTTGGTGCTGTACGCCGAACGCCAGCTCGGGTTCGGCGCCGAGGGGTACGGGTACCTTCTCGCCGCGCTTGGGCTCGGCGGGCTGTTGAGCGCCACGATCAACGGTCGCCTCGCCGCCAGCACGAAGGTGTCGGGCATCGCCGTCGTCACGGGCGCGCTGTTCTGCGCCACGGAACTCGGTTATGCCGCGACGCACAGCCTCGCCATCGCGCTCGTCGCGACGCTCCTCGGCGGCGCCGGTTTCGTGGCCTGCGAGGTGGTCGCCGAGACGGCGCTCGCTCGCGTCGTTCCCGGTGACGTGCTCGGACGCGTCATGGGTGTGATCGACGCGGTCTCCGTGGCCGCGATGATCAGCGGTGCCGTCCTGGCGCCACTGATCATCACATGGACGTCGCTCACCACCAGCTTGATCGTCCTCGGCGTAGTAACTCTGCTCGCCACAGTTCTGTGCCGACCGGGTCTGCGAGGGCTCGACGAGTTGAGCCGTGCACGGTCGGAGTTGTTGGCATCTCGCGTGGCGGTCATCCAGCGGCTGCCGGTCGTTGCCGGGGCACCTCTGGTCGTGCTCGAACAACTCGCCTCGGCGTCGCAGCTGTGCCAGTTGCCGCCCGGCGTCGACATCGTCGTGCAGGGCGCGCCGGCCCACGCGTTCTACGCGGTCATCGACGGGCGCGTCGTCGTGCATCGCGACGACGCGGTGGTGGCCCACCTCGGGCCGGGTGACTACTTCGGAGAGCGCGGCCTGCTCGACCGCGCCCCGCGCAACGCCACGGTGACCACCGAGGAGCCGAGCGCCGTGCTGCGCCTGGAAGGTGAGGTCTTGCTCGATGCGTTGCAATCCGCTCCGACGGTGCTGTCTGCGCTGGATCGTTCGAGCAGCCAGCGGGGGACACCTGCCCCGGCGCTCGAGCGGACCAGCCTGGTCGACGATCCGACGTGGGTGGAGGCATGAGCGCCGGCACCGGCCCGGAAGGTGCAAGCGTCGCCGTGATCGGCGCCGGCTACCCGGGCAAGCGCCGGGTGTACGTCAGGATGGCCGAGCTAGGTGCTCGAATGATCATCGTCGAGGAGCCGGGACACTGGTCGGAATCATTGGTCTCCGAGGGAATCGTCCACGATTGGCTGCCCACGTCAGTCGTCGCCGACGCCGACCAGGACGCCCGCGCCGTGCTCGACGCGCTCCACCGAGCGGGTGTCCGACCCGACGGCATCTTCAGCATCTGGGAGGACAGCGTCCCCGTGGCGGCGCGCGTCGCGACAGCGTTGGGGCTGCCGACCAACCCGGTGGATGCGGTCGACGCCGCCCGCAGCAAGGTTCGAACTCGTGAGCTGGCCGTACAGCTCGGACTACCGACGCCGAAGGCGCGTCGCGTTCGCTCGCTCGACGAGCTCTTTGCCGCGGCCGCCTATGTGGGCTTCCCCGCAGTTGTGAAGCCGGAGTTCGGGGCCAGCGCGGTGGGATGCGTGCGGGTCGACAACCTCGAGTCACTCCCACAGATCTACACGCTCGTCCGCAGCGTGGTCACCCCGGAGAACGACGCGATCTTCCGAACTGGGAATGACCTGCTGATCGAGGAGTACCTCGACGGTGTCGAGTTCGACGTCGACCTGGTGATGCACAACGGAAGCTGCGTGTTCTCCAGCGTCTCTCAGAACTGGCCAACGGCAGAGCCGTCGTTCCAGGAGACCGGCTTGCACTGCCCACCCGACCACAACCCGAAGGAGGTCCGTCGGCTCGTCGAGATGGTCGTGCAAACCGCCCAAGCTTTTCGCCTGCACCGCGGGGTCCTGCACATCGAGGGGAAGTGCACCAGCCGCGGGCCTCGCATCATCGAGGTCAACGCCCGCGTCGGTGGAGGACGGGTTACGCAATACGTCCAGGCCGTGTGGGAAGTCGACTTGGTGGAGGCGCAGCTGCGGAGCTGCCTCGACCTGCCACCCAAGCTCAAGCCGAGCAGGCGCCCCCAGCGAGCGGTCGTCGACGTGATCGTTCATGCCCCCGCAACTGGACGGCTGGTGGCGATGCCGTTCGCCGAGGTCGCAGCGGACGAAGGGACGCGCGTCGAGCTCGACACCAACGTGCAAGTTGGTGCGGACGTGAAGGGGCCTGAAGACGTGTTCTCCACTGTTCTGGCAAAGCTGTCCGTGATCGGCAAGGACCTCCGCCAAGCGAGAGCGGTGGCGGCCGCGGTGCTTCGCGATCCTCCGGTCGTCGCCGCAGCGAGCGCTTCGGTCGACACGACCGGCTAGGGCTCAGCGATCGGACGGCTGGCCATGCGCCGGTCAAAAGATGTACACGTTCGGACCTTCCCTTCTCGCAACTCAGCTGGTACCACTTCGCGGGAAACGGACAACTCGAGAGGGGCCGCATGGTTGCGCAATGGTTCGGCTGGTGCTATGCGCCGGATTGGATGGAGCGGACGGTTTTCAGAACTTCCGCCGGATGCGCATTCGTCTCG
>JANMMQ010000294.1:0-7299 GCA_031373465.1 Ilumatobacteraceae bacterium
CGGGTAGACCGGCCTGCTTCAAGAGCTCGCCGATGAACATGCTGGCGGATGGATCCTTCTCACTGGGCTTGAGAACAAAGGTGTTGCCGCACGCGAGCGCGTTGGCGAACATCCACATCGGGACCATGCCGGGGAAGTTGAACGGCGTGATGCCGGCGACGACGCCCAACGGCTGCTTGATGCTGTACACATCGATGCCGGTGCTGGCCTGCTCGCTGTAACCGCCCTTGAGGAGGTTGGGGATTCCGCAGGCGAACTCGATGTTCTCCAGTCCACGTGCAACCTCGCCGAGCGCGTCTCCGAGCACCTTGCCGTGCTCGCGACTGATCAACGACGCGATCTCCTTGCGGTTGGCATCGACAAGCTCGCGCATGTGGAACATGACCTCGGCCCGCCGAGAAAGATTCGTCCGCCGCCAAGCCGGAAAGGCCGCCTTGGCCGCAGCAACAGCAGTGTCGACATCCCCCGGGCAAGCCAGATCAACAGAAGAGGCCTGCTGCCCCGTGGCAGGATCAAACACAACCCCCGACCGCCCCGAAGTTCCGTCAAAAACCTTCCCATCAACCCAATGCGAAATCCTGTTCATTTCAAGCCTTCTTCCATTATTGACGGCAAGGTTGACACCCGCCGAGAACTGTTGTGCGTTTGTCTTTTAGAGATGCTCTTGAAGTGCGAGTGGTGAGAGCCGGAGCCGAGGTTCGAGTTCGTGGGGAAGTGAGTAGCGAGGAGTCGGCGCCGGGGTTCGACGACGAGACGATAGATCGAGGGCGGGCTTCCCTCGATCGTGTCGAGGAGCGAACGCCGGGGGCGGCGACGAGCGGGCGGGCTACACCAGATACTGCGACAGCCCACGCTTGATGTATTGACCATGACCCTTCTTACCCGTGTATTGATCGTTCTCGATTACAACGACTCCCCGCGACAAGACCGTGTCGACCTTGCCGTCAATAACCCACCCCTCCCAAGCCGAGTGATCCATGTTCATGTGATGCTTGTCGTTGATCCCGATCTTCGTCTTGGTGTTGGGATCCCAGACGACGACGTCTGCATCGCTGCCGGGGGCGATGACACCCTTCTTCGGGTACATCCCGAACATCCGCGCCGGAGTGGTGCTGCAGGTCTCAACCCATCGCTCGAGTGTCAACTCGCCGGCGACGACGCCTTGGTAGATCAGCTCCATTCGGTGCTCGACGCCGCCGATGCCGTTGGGGATGGCTGCGAAGTTGCCGACGCCCAGTTCTTTCTGGTCCTTCATGCAGAACGGGCAATGGTCGGTGCTGACAACGGCAAGCTCGTTCATCCGCAGGCCCTTCCACAGGTCGCCTTGGTGGCCGTGGCCCATTTGACCGATGTAGTCGGGGTCATGGTCGCGACTGCGTACGGGCGTGCTGCACACCCACTTTGCGCCTTCGAAGCCGGGCTTGCCCAACGTCTCTTCCAACGTCAGCCACAGATACTGCGGGCATGTCTCGGCGAACACGTTGCGGCCATGGTGACGCGCCGCAGCGACCTCGTTGAGCGCGTCGCCCGCCGACATGTGCACGATGTACAAAGGCACGTTGCCGGCGACGTGGCTGAGCACGATTGCGCGGTGCGTTGCCTCGGCTTCGAGCGGCGACGGCCGCGTGTAGCTGTGGTACTTCGGATCGGTCTCGCCCCGGGCCAGCGCCTGTTGCACGAGCACGTCGATGGCGATCCCGTTCTCGGCATGCATCATCATCACCGCGCCGCATTCGGCCGCGGTCTGCATCGCCTTCAGGATCTGACCGTCGTCGCTGTAGAAAACGCCCGGATACGCCATGAACAGTTTGAAGCTGGTGATGCCCTCGTGCTCGGTGAGGTACTTCATGTCCTTCAACGATTGGTCGTCGACGCCACCGATGATCTGGTGGAAGGCGTAGTCGATGGCGCATTGGCCGTCGGCTTTGCGGTGCCATGCGGCCAGCCCGTCGAAGACGTTCTCGCCTGCTCGCTGCACGGCCATGTCGATGATCGTGGTGACGCCGCCCCATGCAGCCGCACGCGTTCCCGTTTCGAACGTGTCGCTGGCGAACGTGCCGCCGAATGGAAGCTCCATGTGAGTGTGCACGTCGACCCCGCCTGGGATCACGTACTTGCCGGCAGCGTCGATGACTGCAGCGCTGCCTTCGACACCGGCGAAGTATCCCGGGGCACCGACGGCGGCGATGGTCTCATCGACGATCAACACGTCCTGAGGTATGACCCCGGTGGCCGAGATCACGCGACCGTTCTTGATGAGCGTGGTGGCCACGTCAGCGCTCCACGATTTCGTCGTAGGCGTCGGGTCGGCGATCGCGGTAGAAGGCCCAGCGATCCCTGACCAGTTTGATCTTGTCGAGATCGAGGTCGCGCACGATCAGTTCCGGCTTGTAGGCATCCCCGACATCGCCGACGAACTTGCCCTCGGGGTCGACGAAGTAGCTCTGCCCGTAGAAATCGTCGTCGCCGAGGGGCTCGATGCCGACGCGGTTGATCGCACCGACGTAGTACATGTTGGCCACCGCCGCTGCGGGCTGCTCGATGCGCCAGATGTACTCGCTGAGGCCGCGGTGAGTCGCGGACGGGTTGAACACGATCTCGGCGCCATTGAGCCCCAATATGCGCCAACCCTCCGGGAAGTGCCTGTCGTAGCAGATGTACACGCCGACCTTGCCGATCGCGGTCTCGAAGATCGGGTATCCGCCGTTGCCGGGACGGAAGTAGAACTTCTCCCAGAACCCTTTGGTCTGAGGGATGTGCTGCTTGCGGAACTTGCCGAGATACGTGCCATCGGCATCGATGACCGCGGCGGTGTTGTAGTACATCCCCGCCTGCTCGTGTTCGTACATCGGGAGCACCATGACCATGCCGAGCTCTTTGGCGACGCTGCAGAACCGTTGCGTCGTCGGGCCCTCAGGGATCAGCTCGGTGTAGCTGTAGTACTGCGTGTCTTGGACCTGGCAGAAGTACGGACCGTAGAACAGTTCCTGGAAGCAGATGACCTGTGCACCCTCGGCTTTGGCGTCGTGCGCCGCCTGTTCGTGCTTCTCGATCATCGCCTCCTTCGTTCCTGCCCAGTCGGTTTGGAGAAGCGCTGCACGCACGATGTTCGCCATGCCGTGATCGTAATGTGACCCCTTGGGGCGCACAATAACTGTATTGTTACCGCACAATGTCCGTCATGTTCACCTCCGTCACATTCACAGAGGCGATCAAGGATCGCAGCGCTCGCGGCATCGCGGCCGCGGTCGGTCGAATGATCACGCGCGGAGATCTGGCGGTCGGTAGCCGGCTGCCGACGGTCCGCGAGCTGTCGAAGTCACTCGGAGTCTCGCCGACGACCGTCAGCGAGGCCTGGCAGACACTGACATCGGTTGGCGCCATCGACGCTCGCGGCAGGCAGGGCACGTTCGTGCGCCAACCCACCGGCCCCGGTTCCCCGCGGCGATATCGCCGTGTCACCGAGGGTCCCGGGCACTTCGAGCTCGATCTCTCGACCGGGACGCCGCCATCGGCGTTGCTGCCGGATCTCGGTCCGCTCGTCGCCAAGGTCAGTCGCCAGTCACTGACCTCGAGCTACCTCGACAATCCGGTGCTGCCAGGGCTGGAGGCGCGCCTGCGTGACGGTTGGCCGTTCCATCCGGAGGCGCTGACGGTCGTCGACGGAGCGATGGATGCCCTCGACCGCGTCGCCCAGGTCGTGGTCCGCCTCGGTGACCGGGTGATCGTCGAGCACCCGACCTTCCCTCCCCTGCTCGACCTGCTCGACGAGCTCGGCGCCGACGTCATCGGGATCGATCTCGACGAGGAGGGCCCGGTCGTGGAACAGGTCGTCGAGGCACTACGTCAACAGCCCGTGGCCATCTTCTTGCAGCCGCGAGCCCACAACCCGACCGGTGTGACTACGTCGCGCCGGCGCATGAAGGCATTGGCCATCGAGCTCGCCAAAGCCAGTGCGATCGTGATCGAGGACGACCACTCTGGCGACATAGCCACCGGCGCGTTGGTCAGCCTCGGGACCTGGCTGCCGCAGAGGACCGTCCACATTCGTAGCTACTCGAAGAGTCACGGCCCGGATCTGCGCCTCGCCGCTGTTGGAGGCGCCGGCGACGTCGTCACCGCTGTCGCCAACCGTCGATTGCTCGGCCCCGGCTGGAGCAGCCGCATCCTGCAGGCCGTCCTGTTGGAGATGCTCGACGACGAACCGACGATCGAGGCGGTCGCGCGTGCACGGTCGGAGTACGCACGACGCAGGCAGTTGGTTGCAGCGGTGCTCGAATCACGCGATGTCGGCGTCACCGGGACCGACGGCATCAACCTGTGGATGACGGTCGCCGACGAACGATCGGCATTGGTCACGCTTGCTGCGCAGGGAGTCGGCGCGGCGCCGGGAGAGCCGTTCCAGGTCCGCCACGATGCACCGCACCTGCGTGTCACGGTGGGACTGATCGATGCCGACCACGAGCGAATCGGCAACCAGCTCGCCGGAGCAGCCGGCGGGTCCGGTTCGCGGCGTGGACATCGATAGGCGGGCAGCGCTCGATGGGAGTTCGTTCCTGGTTGTTCGGCAAGGCCGACCCGCGCCCGCCGCGAGACGACCACGTCGTCGAGGTCGCCTGGTTGCCCCTGTGGCAGTGCCAGTTGGCGTTGCATGATCTGTGGGAGAACGAGATCCCGGCGACGATGGCGGAGGATCACACTTCGATGTTGCGCTTCGCTGCCCGCGAACCCATGGGTCGGATCTTCGTCATGGAAGTTCGCGCAGAAGCAGCCCGGGCTGCGATCAACGAATGCCTGGGTTTCGATCCCCCCAAACAGGATCGTTGAAGGTTTGTGGCTAATAGCCGCCGGCAAGTTTCGTGTGGTCCCAACTGACAATCTGTTCGATCTCGAAGACGACGCCGACTCGTTTGGCTGCCTGAGCTTCGAGGAACGGGAGCGCCGATTCGCCGAGCGCTGAAGGCCCGTTGTACTTGACACCGACCGCTTTGCCGATCTCGAGGACATCGTCGTATTCGTCGACGATCACACCACGTCCGCGCATTTCGACACCACGGAGCTGGTCATAGGTGTCGCCGCTCTCGACCAGGCCGGTCATCCGAGGATCGCGTCGCAGATTGACCACTTTCTGACTCTTTCCGAAGGTCCAGAACACGGCGTTTCCGCCGACCATTGCGTACCACATCGCGACCATGTGCGGGTGGCCCGTCGGGCCGAGGGTGGCGATGTTGAGAACGCGCTCGGATTCGAGGTAGGCCAGCACCTCGTCGTCCGTCATGTGGATCTGCGAGCGCTTGCTGGCCATGATGCGACAGTACTTGCAGTGGTCACATGGCGCTGGAACGGAGCAGCTCGTACGACATCGGGCATTCCGGCTCCAGAGCAGACTCCGCGGTAGCGACCACACCAGCGGGGCCGACCACCCAGTTCGTCAAGCCAAGGGGCACGACCTCGGTCGACGACTCCCACGGCAGAAGCGTGTCGTCCTGCCGTTGCCGCATCGCGTCGAACAGCGGTGTCGGCAGGCAGCGCCCGCGACCGATCACCGCCCAAACCGGAACCTCGGCGCAATAGCCGACGGACGCAAGCGCGCGTGACGCCGACGTCGCCAACAGTTCCAATTCGGAAGCGGCCAATGCCTCGACGACAACGAGATCACTGGACAGCACGGCTGCGGAGAGGCCTGCTGCCGGCACGATCTCCGCGTCGACGTCGGCATGCTGCAGCCGCCGCACGAACGCCGCGCTTCCCATGCCATCGTCGTCGATATCGATCGCCAGGACTGTTGAGTCGCCACGGCGCAGGAGAGCCTCACCGATGAGGTCGGGCCAACCGACGAGACAGATCGTGGCGTTGTCGGGCAAGGCCTCGACGAGGACGTCGGGTGTGGGGTCTGCCTCCAGATCGTCTGCCAGCGCGGCAGCACGCCGATAGGGATCCGGCGCTGCGAGCACAGAAGCGCACAGCCACCACAGCGGACCCGAACTGGGATGCCGCTCGACGATGCGTCGGCAGGCCACGACGAGGCCCGCAGGGTCGAACCCGAGACCATGTAGAGCCCCGGCGGTTTCGCGCACGAGCATGCGCTGATCCCCACCCGAAGACCTGGCGACGTAACGGAGCCGCTCGATCGGATGCACCCTCGCGACGCTAGTGCCACATTGGGGCGTGTAGTGCTGGCGCGCTACCGTCTGCAGCCGTGGCGAGCAACCCGGCCCTCGATATCAAGCTGACGGCGCTGGGTGGCGAGACACGCCCGCTCGAAGAGTGGCTGACGACGTTTCACCTGGCCAGCGTGGTGCTGGACCCGTACACGAATGAGAGCTCGTGGGTGTTGAAGACCGCTGTCCGAATTCTCGAGAACCTTCGCGGCACCGACGCCCGTGTCAACTTCGTCGTCACGTCCGACGCCGCTGGAGCAAGGGCTTTCCTCGGCCCATTGGTGGATGACTTCCTCGTCTACTGCGATCCCGATCGGGCCTTCGTGCGCGCCCTCGGACTGGCGGAACTGCCTGCTTTTGTGTTCATCCGGCTAGATGGCACCGTCGACGCCGTCGCCGAGGGCTGGGATGCCGAGGAGTGGCGCAAGGTCGCCGAGCAGATCGCCACCACGACGGCCTGGATTCCTCCGACCATCCCGGTTGCGGGTGACCCTGGGCCGTTCCACGGCACACCTGCACTCGGCTGAGCTGTGGTGCTGCCCGCCGCAGCTCGCGAGCTTCCCGTTGTCGATGTACTCGTGGAGTTGGCGGCCGCGCTGGATACGCACGGATCGGCGTTGCTGGTGGCTCCTCCGGGGGCTGGAAAGACGACGGTTGCCCCGCTGTGGCTGCTCGAGCAACCGTGGCTCAGCGGTCGCATCGTCATGCTCGAGCCGCGGCGGTTGGCCACACGCGCCGCTGCCCAGCGAATGGCGGTCCTGCTCGGGACCGAGGTGGGTGGCCTCGTCGGCTTTCAGACCCGCGATGAACGCCGGATCGGCAGGGACACCCGCATCGAGGTCGTCACGGAAGGAGTGCTGACCCGACGGTTGCAACACGATCCCGAGTTGCCCGGCGTTGGCCTGTTGATCTTCGACGAGGTGCACGAGCGCAACGTGCCGACGGACCTCGGACTCGCGTTTGCGCTCGACGCGAGGGACACGGTGCGGCCGGATCTGCGCATACTCGCCATGTCGGCAACGCCCGACGTCGCCAAGCTGACTTCTGTCCTTGGCGACGCGCCGACGATCGAGAGCGTCGGCCGCTCGTTCGGTGTCGACATGAGATGGCTGCCGATGATGAAAGGCACGCGCGTGGA
>JANMMQ010000273.1:0-18755 GCA_031373465.1 Ilumatobacteraceae bacterium
CTCGCCTCCGCCAACGGCGGCCCTGTCACAGTGACAGGCCCGGTGAATGACAGCACATGGACAGGCGCTGAGCTGATCGGTGACCTCACCGGCCCGCCGGCCCCATCGATCGCCGGAGTCTTCGGCCATGCTGACCACACCGGCTTCGAATCCGCCGCCGGACAAGCCGTGACAGCCGCTGCGCTCGCAGCCGCGCTACCCGATGGCGCCAGGCTCGTTCTCTCGATGGGTTGTCATTCCGGCCTTGCCGTATCCGACGCGACCGTCGGTGGTGGCGCCTTCGCCAACGACCTGGCGTCCGCGTTGACGGCAAGGGGTGCAGCCTTCGTCGCAACGACGGGCTACGGCTACGGCGATCAAGTCAGTGTCGGCTTGCAGGAGCGGTTGATGACGCTGTTCGCAGGACAGCTCGACGGCGCGGTGTCGTTGGGCGATGCGTTGCGCAACGCCAAGCAGCAGTACTTCGGGAGCCAAGGTCTCTACGGTGCCTACGACGAAAAGGCGCTGTCGAGCACCATCTTGTACGGCCTGCCGATGTTCGCTGTCGGCACGGTTCGACCCGTTCGGCCGACGCCTCCCAATGTGATTACGACCACGGTGCCCGGCGGCGCTGCGTTGTCGTCGACCCACTACGACCAGAACTTCACCTTCACCAACAACACCAGCGCGATCGGGCGATGGTACGAAGCCAGCACCGGCACCGGCCCGCAACTGCCGCAGATCACAGCGAGCCGGCCGGTCGAGCCCCGTGCGGAACTTGACGTCACGTCGGCGGCGCCCGACAACTCGCTGCTACCTGCGCATGGTGCTGTCGTCAGCGGGTTGCACACCGGTCAGGTCGTCACGAACTTCGACGCCGCCTTCAGCCGACCGACGCTCGACAACGCAGCGGGCGAGCCCGAAGCGGTCAACTCCGTCGCCGCGTTCCCCACGAGATTGGCCGGCGTTACGACCATCAGCGACCAGCAAGGCCTTGTCGGGCCCGACGGTGTGGCCCAACGCCAGAAGCTCGTGCTGATCCCGGGACAGTTCATCTCTGTGACCCCCGGCGACCCCGCCGGGCGCGGAACGCAGGTGCTGTACGACAACATGTCGGGCGACGTGTACTACTCCGCGTCGACCGACTGGACCGCCCCGAAGGTCGGCGATGTCGTACTGCAACGAACGCCCGGCGACGTGTTCGCGAACGTCTCGGTCACGGCAAGCGACGGCTCGGGCATCCAGCGCGTTGTCGCGCTGTACCAGGCCGGCTCGGGGCCGTGGCAATCGCTCGACCTCGGCGCAAGTGCCGGCTCCTTCGTGGGTTCGCTGGCAGTTCCCTCCGCCGTCACCAACGAGCAGATCCGCGTTGTCATCCAGGCAGTCGACGGCGCCGGCAACGTGTCGTGGGCAGCGAACAAGGGTCCCGGGTTCGCACCTACTCCTCCGCCGCCTCCCGCGCCGGCCATCACATTGTCGCCGACAGCACCCGCGTCGGGTTGGTTCGCCACCGCGCCGCAGATCACAGTGGGCGGCGGTTCGGCCGGAGAAACGTTCGCCGTGTCGATCGACGGCGGCCCGGGCCAGACGTACTTGGCTCCGTTCGTCCCCGGTGGTCTGGCCAACGGCTCACACGTGATCGAGGTCACGGGCTCGAACGGCGGGTCCGCAAGCGTGACGATGCGAATTGACGCGTTGCCACCACAGATCACCGCAACATTGTCGCCAGCCTCCAACGCCGCGGGGTGGCGCAAGAGCGCAGTAACTGCGACGTTCAACTGCACCGACACGGTGTCGGGAACCGCAAATTGCCCAGACCCGCAGTCGACTGGACTGCTGGAAGGCGCCGCTCTGATCCTGTCCGGCACGGCTACCGATCGCGCCGGACTGACCACGACAGTTTCCGAGTCCGTCAAGCTCGACCTCACACTCCCCTCAACCCCTGTTGTCACGCTCGATCCAGCGTCGCGACCGTTCGATCAACCGACCACGATCACTGCGACCTCAACGGACACCCTGTCCGGATTGGTGGGTGGCGAATGGTGGATCGGCGCAGACCCGGGCGAAGGCAACGCAACGCCGCTGACCCTGTCCGGCGGCTCGCTGACGGGAGGCATCGCTGCGACCCTCCTCGGGGGCTCGTATGACGTATCCGTTCGCGCGGTCGATCTCGCCGGCAACTGGAGCGCTATCGGCACTGCTGTGCTGACCGTGATCGGCCCCAACACGGCGCCCGTCGCTACAGACCAAGCCGTCAGTACCCCAGAAGACACTCCCCTCGCCATCACGCTCCAGGGCACCGATGCCGACCCGGCCGACACCCTGTCATTCGTCGTCGTCAGCCAGCCAACGCACGGTGCCGTCACGGGGCTAGGCGCGACCCGCACCTACACACCGGCCACCAACTTCAACGGGCAGGACTCGTTCACGTTCCAGGTCAACGACGGCACCGCCAACTCGAACGTTGCGACTGTCACGATCACCGTCGACCCGGTCAACGATTTGCCGGTTGCCAAGGATCAGACCGTCCGGACCCCAGAGGACTCTCCCGTGTCCATCGTGCTCCAGGGCACCGATGTCGACCCGGCCGACGTGCTGTCATACGCGGTCGTCAGCCAGCCCACCCACGGTGCCTTGACAGGGTCAGGGGCCGACCGCACCTACACGCCAGATGCCAACTTCAACGGGTCGGACTCGTTCACGTTCAAGGTCAACGACGGCATCGCTGATTCGAACACGGCAACGGTGTCGATCACCGTCAATGCGGTGAACGACGCGCCGGTTGCGGCGGCGATCTCTGTCTCGACGCCGCGGGACGTTGCCGTTGCCGTGGTCCTGTCCGCTACTGACGTCGAAGGCGATGTGCTGTCCTTCACCGTGGCCAGTCAGCCCACGAACGGAACGCTCACGGGCTCAGGTGCCTCACTCATCTACACGCCGAACGCCGGGTACGCCGGCCCGGATTCGTTCACATACACCGCCAACGACGGCACCGCCGCCTCAAACATCGCCACCGTGTCGATCACAGTGACGCCGACCAACCGACCACCGACCGCTACTGCCGCTTCGGTCTCGACACCGGAGGATGTGGCTGTACCGATCATCTTGACGGGCACCGACCCTGACGACAACACCCTGTCGTTCGTCGTCACGAATGCACCCGCGCACGGTGCCTTGACCGGGTCAGGTGCCGACCGCACCTACACACCGGCTGCCAACTTCACCGGGCAGGACTCGTTCACGTTCACGGTGAGCGATGGCGCGTTCGTATCTCCATCGGCAACGGTCACCATCACTGTCACGCCTGTCAACGACGCCCCCGTCGCCAACTCGCTCACGATCTCGGCGGTAAGTGGCCAGCCGGCCGCGGTCACGCTCTCGGGTAGTGATGTCGATGGCGACACCTTGACGTTCGCGATCGTGACATCGCCCGCGCACGGGACATTGACCGGCACGGCTCCATCTCTCACGTACACGAGCTCAGCGGGGTTCGCCGGAGCCGACTCGTTCACGTATGCCGTCAACGACGGCCAGGTTCAGTCGCAAGTAGCGGTCGTCGCCATCACGATCACTGCCGCTCCCTCGAGCCTCAGCCTGTCCATCGCAGACAATGCCGCACGAACGACGAACCCGCGGCCGCTTACAGGAGCCGTATTGAGGTCGGGCGTCAGCGCCTACATCTTTGCGAACACCGCGCAACTGGCCGGTGTCCTACGAGTGAGCTTTGCGCTGGACGGAGCCCCATTCACGACCGATCGCTCTGCGCCGTTCGACTTCGCCGGGACTTCCGACACTCGTACCTGCCGATTCTGCGTACAGGATGCCTTCCCGTTCGAGTCGAACCTCCTGTCGCTCGGCACTCACCACATCACCGTGTCGGCGCTCCTGCGCAATGGTTCGCGGGTCGTCTTCGATGCCGCGTTCACGGTCGCTGACACGACGTCGCACAGCGTTGCGGTATCGGCGTCCTCGGATCATTCCGGGTCAATCGCGCTCAACGGCGCAACGCTTACGGGCCGCCAGTTCATCTTCCTCGCCGAAACAAGCGATCCGATCGCCGGGCTCAGCAGGGTCGTGTTTGAACTCGACGGCAGGACCATCGGCACCGACTCATTGGTTCCGTACGACGCAATAGCGACGCGTCGGCGCGTGACGCCCGGCCTCGACACGACTCGGTTGCGCAACGCCAACCACCGAATGATCGTGACCGTGCAGTTGCAGGGCGGCGGCCAAGTCGTGTACATCGCCAACTTCCGCGTCAGCAACTGACTAGACGCTTTGGCGATTGGAGTCGGAGGACCCGTATGGGGTGGCGGTCCCGCGGCTCCAAACGCGGCGATTCTGTCGGTGTTGGAGCCGGTCAAGAGCCGGGTGGTGGGGCTTCGACGCCGAGGTCGTTGAGCTGGACCAGCGCAGCCGATACGCGTTCGCCGTCACCGTCGAGTCGACCGAGCCCCATCGAAGCGAGCGCGATCTCGTAGACGAAGCCATCGGCGGTCGCGAGTTCCAGCGCTCTTTGGAACTCATCCCGCGCCTCCGCTTCGCGGCCGGCCAAAACCATCGCGCGAGCCTTCAGCCGGGCGAGGGTAGCTGGGACCACCGGCATCGTGCCAAGGTGCACCATCGCTTTGGATGCCTCAGCCGCAGCCGATAAGGCAGCCGGCGCGTCGCCGGAAACGACGTGGATCTCGACCAGTCGTACGAGGGAATCGACAACCAAGTCGTCTGCTCGTAAATCGCGGAAGCCTTTCAACGCCTCGAGCTGAAGGGCGAGCGCTTCTGCGATCTCGCCTCGCCACGCCGCAATGCGCGATAGCCCGCTGATCGTCGTCAAGGTGCCGTGGCGATAGTCGGCCGCCTGCGTCACGCGCCGCGCCCGCACCAACAACGCCTTGGCCGCATCAAGATGGAACTGCAGTGTGAGTATCTCCGCCAGGTTGTTGTCCGCGAGGACCGCGCCCAGGACGTCCCCCGCTCGTTCGTAGCGTTCCGAACTGGTCCTGAAATCGGCAACGGCATCGAGCGCTCGGCATTCACCCCACGCGCTCACGCCGCGGTTCAGGAACAGGTTGGCGAGGCCGATCGAATCGTCCAGCTCGGTGAGCAGTTCCAGAGCGGCGCGCTCGTGCTCAGCACGTTCCGCTAGACCGAGGCACGTGCAACACCACTCGGCGAGAAGGTGCGCCTGCGCGAGCATTCGGTGGTCTTCGCTGTGCTGGAAGTCGCGCAACAACGTTCGGCACGACTCAAGGCACTCACTCCACTGGCCCTGAAAATTGCGGATGGTGGCCCGAGCCAGACGGAGGTGGGCGGAGACGTCGGGAGCCGGACACGCGCGTAGGGCTCGGGCTGTGGTGACCAGCGCCGAACGGTAACGGCCGAGCTTCTCCAGCATTCGAGTGCGATCGACAGCGATCAATGCTCGCTCGCGTTCGACGGCCAACCGCGTGGCCTGAGCCAAAGAATCGAGCGCAGACTCCGGATGTCCCGCCCGCTCGGAGGCGAACGCCAGCCGTCGATACGTCGCACATCGTTCGGCGGGGTCCGTGTCGATCTGCCGCTGTGCCCCGATCACGTCGCCCAGCAACGATTCGGCGAGCTCCATTGCACCCTTGGCAATCGCGGCCTCGGCGGCGTCGTGGTTCCATTTGATGATGCGGTCCGGAATCGCCGATCCGGTTGCGTGGAACGCCAAGGCGGCGACGGGATCAGCCAGTGGCACTGATTCGCCCCACGTTTCGATCACGTCGCCGGCGCGGCGATGCAATTCGCGGCGGCGGCGAACCGACAAACCTTCGTAAGCGGCGACGCGCACCAGGTCGTGACGGAACCGCACAGTCGCTTCACCGAGCATCACCAAATCGCCGAGCTCGCGTTGCCACGTCTCGGCGTCGACGAGATCAGGCCGTTCGAGCACACGGCTGGCAAGTGAACGGTTCATCGTCGAGCCGAGAACGGAGGCGTCGCGGATGAGCTCACGGCCGGCAACCGGAAGCTGATCGATGCGCGCCGCGAGCACCCGTTCGACGGTCTCCGGAAAGTCCGCGTCCGAGCGGATCGTGGAGCTCGCCACCGAACGGGCGAGCTCGATGAGGTAGAGCGGATTGCCCTCGGCAGATTCTCTGAGCCGTGCCAGTGTTGCGTCGCTCGCTGCACTGGGAGGTAGTTCCCGAAGCAACAACTGGTCGGCGAACTCGCTGTCGATCGCGGTGAGCTCGATCTTGGTCGCCTCTGACGGAGACCAGCCCTCGGGTCGTCTCGTCAGGACGAGTGCCACCTCAGGGCTCGGCAGCGCGCAAAGCAACTCGACGACACCACGCGACGCTTCGTCGATCCAGTGGACGTCTTCGAACACGATGACTGACCCAGGGCCCGTGATGGCCAGCACGAGCTCGGCAACCGCGGCGCGCAGCCTGTCAGCGCGAAACGCGAGATCCAATGCCTCGACCTCATCGGTGGTCGGCACGTCACCGCCCACGATCGTCGCGATCAGCGGTAGCCACGGGGCGAGGTCCGGCGCGACTCGATTCACGAATGCGGTGATGCTTGCCCCGACAGATGAATTGTCAGCACGCGCATCGATTTCCGCAGAACCACGAATGAGGCGGCGGAAGGGGAGGTAGACAGAGCCGATCTCGTGTGGCTCAGCGCGCATGACGAACCATCGGTGGTCGGCTCGAACGCGTCGGGCTTCCTGCCACAGCCGGCTCTTGCCCACACCCGCCTCACCGACCAATTCGGCGACGCCGCCGGCGTCGATCACCTCGACCAGGAGGTCAAGCTCCTTGTCTCGTCCCACCATCGGCGCGAGCGATCCGTCGGACTGGTCTGCGGCGCCCACCTGCTCGTCAGCGGCAAGTGCATCGACGAGGAAGGCCCGCACCGGTGCGCGCTTGCCCTTGACGAGGAATGGTTCGAGCGGGGTCCACTCGAAGCGGCCCGGACACGTGTTGTGCAGCCGCTCGCCGGCCATGATCTCGCCGGGCGCGGCTCGGGCCATCAGGCGAGCAGCCAGGTTCGTGGCGTCACCCATCACGATGTACGTGCATCGCTGTGGGTGTCCCATATCTCCGACGAAGACGACGCCCAGGTTGGCGCCGATCCGCAGCGGCGCCGGTGTCTCGTCGGCGATGCGCCGCAGGACGCGCAACAGTCGCTCACCGTCGCGTTCCGTTGCCGTCGGCGCGCCGGCGATCAACGTCCATCGCACAGAGTTGGCTTCTGCTTGGGTCTCGAGCCAACAGACATCGAGCTCGGCGGAGGCGCGGTCCACGATCTCGGTGATATCGGCGAGCAGACGATGAACACCGTCGGCGCCACGCAGCGCGAGCAAATCATCGGTGTTGTTGAGACGGATGAACGACATCGCGACCTGCTTGAGCTCACCGGCGCGATGGGTGACGTCGACCAACGAGCGGAACTGCGTGGGCAACAGCTTGGCGATCAGTCCGTCGGCATCACCGCGAAATCGCCGCACGGGTTCTGCAGTCGGACCATCCATCGAAACTACGCGGGCCAGTCGCAGGCGAGGAGCGTCGTCCGAGCCGCGATGCGTCACCCATGACGACGGAAGCGCGGCGGCCAGCTCACCGGAGATCAGAGCCTCTCCCGCATCTGCGCCGGCTTCGAGTTGCGCCATGGTGGTGCTAACAGGTCCCGCCACGACCAGCGCGCGCCGAGTCGTGCCGAGCAAGTAGTACGCCTGGGTGCCCGCAGCCATCCCGCATGACATGCGCAGCCGCGCATCGCCGAGCGGCGTGAGGATGCGACCGTCACTCGACATGAAGCGGAACATCTCAGCAGTGGCAGCCGCTGCACGAAGCTGGTGATCATGGCCATTGAAGAGCACGACCATTGCATCGCCGCCGAATTCGAGCACATCGCCGTCGAACCGCATGACTTCGTTGATGAGTCCGTAGAACACCGTGTTGAGAACATCGTTGATGTGTTCGGCCCCACTCCTGCCGAGTCTGGCGAGACGCTCAGTGAGCTTGGTGAACCCGGAGATGTCGAAGAACGCCAGCGTCCCTTCGATCTCTGCGAATCCGGACGCGGGAGCCTCTTGCATGACGCTGAGTGCGAGGTCCGAGACATAGGCGTGCAGAGATCGCGACGATGCTCGTGATTCTTCTTGCGTGTCGCTCACTCGTGTAATCTTAGGGCGCTAACGATGCTCAAAGAGCCTGGTCACGGGGGACGCGATGTCAGAAGAAGGCTACATCCTCCGACTGCTCGATGAATGTCGAGAAGAGATCAGGGTCTCCGATTCCAAGGCGAGCATAATGTTTGGCGTAGTGGGTGGCGTCACGGCGTTGTTGGCAAGCCTTCTCCTCAGCAAAGGCCAGGCGCTACGCACAAATGGTGCCGCCGTCACCGTCGTTGGGGTCCTGGCTCTCGGCACATTGATCCTGTCGATGTTGCTGTTGGGCCTCGCAGTGATCCCGCGCGTCGGCCGACCAGAGGCGGGCCGGGCGAGATACTTCGAGGAGCAAGCTAAATTCGAGAATCACATCGAGCTTCTCGCAGTCCTTTCGGCCGAATCACAAGCGTCAGTCGAACGCCACGCCCAACAGCTCTTCATCATGGCGCGCATAGCGCGTCAGAAGTACCGGCATCTCCGAAGCGGAATGCTCGCGATCCTCGCCGCAATCGGGTGGATGATCCTGACAGTGTTCGTCGGCGCCATCACCTGACCCAGGACCAGACGCGCCGCGCACACGTTGGTCATCTGTCATTAACAATGCGGAGACGGTCGAGAAACCTCCAACGCTTACCTTGCCGCGGAGCCCAAGGTGGGCTCCACCAAGAGAGAGGGATCGCGTGAATACTCTGACCTTGAAGGCGAGGTTGGCCGATCGAGACAGGCAAAAGTTCTTCGTCACGTTTCTCGGCGGCAAACTCCTCGGGCTAGGGCTGGCGTTCTACGCCATCGTCTCGCTCGGCCCATGGATCGTCGGCACCATCGCGCACGCCGCTAGTTTGCCGAAGGCAGACGACATCCAAACCCAGGTGACCGATGCGATCAATGGTGTTAACACCGCCTGGGTGCTGGTCGCAGCCTTCCTCGTCTTCTTCATGCAGGCCGGCTTCATGATGCTCGAGGCCGGCTTCGCCCGCACCCGTGAGGTCGTCAACGTCCTGCAGGAGTGCATCGTCGACACATGCCTTTGTGCCATCTTGTTCTGGGCGTTCGGCTTCGCATTCATGTTCGGTGCCGGCAACGGAATCATCGGGCACCAGTACTTCTTCTTGAATGGGGCCGAACAGACCTACACGTACAACGGGGCGTTCGACACAGGTGTGGCCTTCATGGCCTTCTTCCTGTTCCAGTTCGCGTTCGCCGACACCTGCTCGACAATTACCTCGGGTGCCATGGTCGGCCGCACCGGTTTCAAGGGCGACCTGCTCTACAGCTGCGGCGTCAGCGGTTTCATCTACCCGATCCTCGGCCACTGGGTGTGGGGGCCGGGCGGCTGGCTGCAGACCCCTCGTGGCGGCGGTGTGTGGATCCGAGACTTCGCCGGATCGACCGTCGTGCACACGATGGGCGGAATGATCGCCCTCGCCGGGGCGATCGTTCTCGGGCCACGACTCGGCAGAAAGTTCAAACGAGACGGAGGCGGGCTACCACCGGGACACGATCTCACCATCGCCGCAATCGGCGGAGTCATCCTGTGGTTCGGCTGGTACGGCTTCAACCCCGGCAGCACGTTGTCGGCCATCGACATCCAGGGCATCGGCCGTGTGGCCACCAACACCACGCTCGCAGCGGCAGCCGGTGGGCTCTCCGCATTGGCCATCGTCTACCAGCGGGTCAAGAAGTGGGACATGGGCATCACCATCAACGGCTTCCTCGGCGGACTCGTCGCCATCACCAGTCCGTGTTACTGGGTCAACTCGTTCGGGGCGGTGGTCATTGGACTTGTCGGAGGGATCGTCGTTGTCTACGGCATCGACTTCATCGAGTGGTTACGCATCGACGACCCCATCGGTGCCGTTGCGGTACACGGCATCGCCGGCATCTGGGGCACATGGAGTGTCGGCTTGTTCGCCACGGGCCAATGGAACGACGTGAAGGGTCTGTTCTGGGGCGGCGGCACGAAGCAGCTCTTCGCCCAGATCTGGGGCAACGCAGTCGTAGGAGGCGCCGCCTTTGGCGTTGCCTACGTGATGTTCCGCGCGGTGAAACTGACCGGGACACTTCGAGTGTCGGAGGACGGCGAGCTGGAAGGCCTCGACATCCACGAGCACGGCTCCCCGGCTTACCATCCCGAGGCCGCATACACCGGCCAGACCAGCTAACCGACACGATCGACACGGAGAACCAAAATGGTCGAACTCATCACCGCAATCATCAAGCCGCACATGCTGGACACCGTCAAGGAGGCCTTGATTGCCAACGGCGTTACGGGGCTGACGGCGACGGAGGTCAAAGGCTTCGGACGTCAGAAGGGGCACTCGGAGAACTTCCGTGGCGCCGAGTACAAGATCGACTTCGTCCCGAAGTTGAAAATCGAGGTCGCCGTACCTGCAGAAATGGCCGACCGAATCGTCAACATCATCGCTGACGCGGCAAGGACCGACAAGATCGGTGACGGCAAGATCTGGTCGGTCCCGCTCGATCGCCTGATCCGCGTTCGAACGGGCGAGATGGGAACAGACGCACTCTGAGGTCAGGGCCCCCTGGGTAAGACAGAACGGTCGACATGAATCGTTCATCAGACGAGAACGAGCTCGCTCCATCAACGTCGATGGAGCGGCTCGCGCGTCTGGGCGTCGAGTTGCTGACATGGCCGCAGGAGGCGGCACTGCGATCAGCACTTTCCCGTGCGGGCGTCCCCCGCTTGCTGCTGATCGATTCAGAGGGAGAACCTCCGAACCCGGTCGGCCTCGGAGAAGATTGGGTGCGTCTTCCAACGAGTGAAGAAGAGCTGATCGCGAAGGCTGTCGGCCTGCTCGAGCGGATGGCCGGCTTTGCCGCTGTCGCACCTACGATCGGCGCCGATCGTGTGCTGCGACGAGCCGACGCCAGTGTCGCACTGAGCCCTTCCGAAGCGAAGATCGTGGGGTGTCTCCTCGATCATTCGGGAACGATCGTCACTCGTGAGGACCTCGAACGGCTGTTGTGGCCCGATGGACTTGTGCCGGGACACAGATCGCTGGACTACGTGGTACAGCGGTTGCGTCGACGCATCGCCGAACTCAACATCTGCATCAGCACCTCACGCGGGCGCGGTTTCGCGATCTACGTCGACGACTCGGTTTCGCGTCGCTGAGTCGAACGCCAACGAGAATCGGATCGGCAAGCGGCGTGATCCGGCGTACACCAGGCCGAGATACAGGCCGGGCCCGATCTCGCGGATCTCATCGCGAACCCATCCGGCGACCCGCGATGTCTTCGAATAGTCGAGGACGACGCAAGGGCGACCGTCGAGCAGGCTGGCATCGACGTAGACGTTCGCGGTGATGGCCTTCACGCCGAACGGCGTGATGAGGTTGCGCAGACTGTGGCTCGCGGAATCGAACACCTTGCCTTGCCACGCCAACAAACGCGTCGTGGCCAGCAACGGCCTCGCTGCGATGGTGCCCGTGCCCAACAACGCCTGACCGCGCCCCTTGCCAGAGGGAATGTCTCCGGCGGGTGCGTTGGTGAAGAGCTCGTCCAGCTGGGACCCCCGCATCAAAGGCAGCTCATTTCGTGTCGGCATCGTCGTCTCCTCTCATCGTTCGCTTTCCATTCGACACCGCGTCTGCGTTGGATCAGCGCCTGTCACTGAGCGCCGCCGAAATGAGCGCCGTTCCGATGACGACGTGGAGTACGTCGTCCGCAGTCTTCCAGCGGAACCACTTGTGTGGAAAGAGGCCCCGTCGGCTCGCAACCGCCTGGTACAGGTCGATTGCGCCGAAGCCGAGGTTGAACGCTCGTGCTGATCCACGCCGGCGTGATGCGAGGATAGCGATGGCTCCGAAGGCCAGATGGAACACGTTGTAGGCGGGCGCACCGCTGGTCATTGCCTTCTTCGGCGGAACGACGAACCCCGCGATGCCGGTGAGGATCAGGGTCGGGCCGAAGACTCGTGCCACCGTTCCGTTCACGTCACGACCCGAAGTCATCACTACCGTCCCTCCTTGGATGCCGTCCTGCGCGCGGCGACTTTCAACTTGAACGGCTGATGATCACTCCCGCACGGCTCGAGGTCCTCCATCGACAGGGGGAAGACGCAGTCGTTGACCAGCGCGTGATCGAGGCGGGCGACGGGAGCCGCGCCCAGCAGTCCATCGGCACCAAGCTTGAAAGAAGGATCGAGCCCCTTGCCGAGAGAGTCGATCGCGTCACGCAGGCCGAGCTCGAGCAGTTCCTCGAACTCGGGCCGATACCGAGTCGTGTTGAGATCGCCGGCGATGATCACTGGACCGCTGAGCGTCGGGATGAACTCCTTCAGGGCCTCGATCTGTTCTTTCCAGGTCTCCATCCCGCCGGGGTCGACCGCGGCCATGGGATTGAGCCCGATCACCAGCGTGCCGATGCCCTCGACGTCGACGTCGGCGATCGCGAGGCGCAAAGGACCGATCGTCGTCATCCGCGAGCGAGGACCCAGCTCGCGCTTGCAGGCCACGGTTACCGCGTAGTCGCTGTGATCGTTGGGATCGCTGACGCGGTGGGGATAGGTGTCCTTTCCGCCGGCCTCGTCGAACACGGCCATGAACGCGTCGGTCGACTCGACCACGATCACGACGTCGACGGGCATCGTCACGAGTTGGCGGGCCGCTGCGTCGGGCGTCTTGTTGTCGATGAAGACGTTTGCCACGACGATCTCGAGCGTCGGAGCCCGTTTCGCCCACCCCGGCACGCGAGCGGCCAAGAAGCGGGGGACCACGATCGCGACGTGGTAGCCGCACAACGCCGCGGCGATCGCACCGAGCAGCCAGTGGCGCGTCACCAACGCGGCAATGGTCACCACCCAAGCCGCAAGGAGAAGGATCGGTAGGGCGTCGTATCCGACGGCCAGACCGGGCCCTTCATCGACACTGGCGACGATGTGCAGATATCGGGTCACGATGAGCGCGATCAACCCCGCACAGACCAGCCAGCCGAGGGCGACACCGACGTGGAAGTAGCCGCCGGTGAACATGGTGGCCGACCCGTCCACATGCTTGGAGAGAAACGAGATCCCCAGCACGAACGCGGCAGTGAGCACGCCGATCACGGATGCCGGAATCGGCGGTAGCCGGTGCTGATCAGCCATGGGCTTGCACGCTAACGGGTTGATCGTCGCCGCATCGGGGTACCTCTGTTCAGTGAACACGTCCCCAGCTGCAAAAACTGTGGCTACCGAGTACAGCGACCGGCACATTCGCGCAGCGTGGGCAGTTCACGTCCTGACCGCCAGCGGAGTGATCGTTGGCTTCGTTGGGTTGAACTCCGTCATCGAAGGACACGCCCGCGCCGCAATCCTGTGGCTGGTCGGGGCGCTGTTACTCGACGGGATCGACGGACCCATCGCCCGCAAGCTCGACGTTCGCAACCGCATCCCGACCCTCAACGGCAATTCGCTCGACCTGATCATCGACTACTTCACATGCACGATCATTCCGGTGGCATTTCTGTGCAGGTTCGACGTACTTCCGTCCAAGACCGTCGGGCCACTCGGGTTCGCGATTCTGTTCGTGAGCGCGCTGTGGATGTCGCGCACCGATCAGGAAACGGAAGACGGTTGGTTCAACGGATTCCCGGCCGAATGGAACATGATCGTTCCCACCCTCTTCCTCCTCCACCCGAACCCGTGGGTGACGTTCACGATCTGCATCATCTTCTGCATCCTCACCCTGTCGCGGGTTCAGTTCGCCCATCCTGTCTCGGTTCGCGAACATCGGGCCATCTCGTTGACCTTCATGGTTGCGTGGCTGGCGTCGATGATCTGGCTCGCCATCGCCCAACGCGACGTGACCCCTGTTCGGATCGTGTTGATCGTCGCCCCGCTGTGGACGGTCGCGCAGGTGCTGATGCGGCTCAGAAAGCGCGATCTGGGGCCTTTGCCGCTCAATAGTGGGCCAAGTCGAGCCGATAGTGGAATGGAGATATAAAGAGGAGCTTTCGTGACCGCGGTGGATGAAACAGATGAGGCTGTGACATGTTCGCCGCGCCACGTCCACATCGTCGACGCCACGAAGGGTCCACTCATCGGCGATGGGCGCCTGCACCGGATCATGCCCTTCGCCATCACCGCGATTCTGAGCATGATCGTCGCACTGCCTTCGACGTCGTGGGCTCACCCCGGCTTCGCCCTAGCGGGAGCCTTCGTCACCGCAGCCACGATCTTTGCGTCGCTCGCGTTTCCCTGGAATCGGGTTCCACGCACCGCACAGCTCACCGGCCCTTTTCTGTTCCTCGCCTCAACACTGCTGCTGGCGTCGGCTTCCGGTGACGGCATCGGGTCACCCTTCGTCACAATGGCCGTTCTACCACTCGTGTGGCTGGCGATCTACGAGAACCGCAAGGCGGTGCTCCTGGCTGCGATTCTCACAGGAATAGTCCTGTGGCTGGCCGGCGGCCCCATGCAACGACCGGATCAAGGGATCGCCGCCAGCATCGTCTTCGTCATCTGCGGGGCAGGCATGGGCATCACATTGCACGGCCTTGTCGCGGATGCCCGAAAACTTGCGCTGGCCTTGCGAGACCAGAAACACGCGTTCGAGGATTCTGCGGCCATGCTCGATGCTCTTCCCGAGCGCGTGAACCGATATCGCCTTCCTGACCTCGCCATCACGTACTGCAACGCGGCATGGGCCGCTCAGTACAACGTCGAGCCGACCCGGGCGATCGGCCGTCCGCTGGATCAATTCCTGTCCGACGACGAGTTGGCCGGCCTCCAGTCCCAGCTCGCCGTCCTCGGTCCCGAGAACCCAATTCTGGTTGACAGCGTTGCCCGCGCTGTTCCCCACGCCAAACCCCAGTGGTTGGAGTGGGTCGATCGCTACCTGACCGGGCCCGACGGAGCGGCGGTCCTATCCGTCGGCCGTGATGTCAGCGAGCGCCACGAGGCGGAGGTCCAGTTGGCGGAGAGCGAGGCCCGGTTCCGCGATCTCGCCGACAAGTCCGCTGACGTCGTGTGGCGATTCACGCTGGAGCCGACTCCCCACTTCGAGTACGTGAGCCCGTCGGTCGAGAACATCCTCGGCTATCCGCCCTCCTACTTCCTCGGGGATTTCTCGCGCATCCTCGACATCCTCGATGACGCCGGCAGGACTGCGGTGGTCCATGCGCTGCAGGACAGCCAGATCTCCGAGCGCTTCGATTTTCACTTCCGACATGCCAACGGGTCGACCATCATCGGCGAGACGCGAACCACGCTCGTCCAGGGCGGTCTGCAGGGCGTAAGCCGCGATGTCACCGAACTGCGTCAGCTGCAGGCGAGCATGGCCGACCTCGCGTTGCGCGACCCGCTGACGGGATTGGCAAACCGACGCCTCTTCGACGAACTGCTCGACGCAGCCCTCGCGCGTACCGAACGCAACGGCACCCCTCTCGCTGTCGCGTTCCTCGACCTCGACGACTTCAAGTCAGTGAACGACAAGCATGGCCACGACGTCGGCGACCTCGTGCTCCGCGAGACCGCGCATCGGTTGCTGGCGATCGTCCGCGGCGCCGATTCTGTGGCGCGGATCGGCGGTGACGAGTTCGTGATCGTCTACGAGTCGAACCACACGACTTCGTACAACCTCGTCAAGCGCATCGACCGCGCGCTCTCGGCGCCGATCAGAATCACACCCACCACCTTCGTGAGGTGCTCGCCGAGCATTGGCATCGCGGACACGCTCGCTGTCGGGTACGACGGCACGGCGCTCCTTGCCGCGGCCGATGACGCGATGTACACAATGAAACGGACTCGTCAAGCGGTTCGAGACGCAGACGCCGTTCGCGATCACATGTCGGTGGGTCTCTGACGCTCTGCTGCCATGAGGCTCGGCAAACGCTCCGAGACATGACTTGGGGTTAACGCCTTGGTCCTCGGAGAGTAGATGACCGGCAACAGGCTCGAGCTCGCCAGGGCGTCGTATACCCGGTGAGCACTTCGGGACACGGACTTGGCAACCCTCTGTCAATCAGATGGCGGCTATCTCGAGGCCTACGCGAGGGATTGCGACCTTCCTTTCCGAACGAACACGCGTGTGGACGCGCTCTCGCGTGCCAGCGACCGATTTCGCGTGATCGCCGGCAACCTGACTTTCGAGGCCGACAACGTTGTTGTGGCGATGGCGAACTCCAGCAGGCACCACCCGACCTGACTCGCCGGCGAGGAGGCGGGCGCCATTCCCTTCCGTATCGAACCGTTCTTGGCGCGCAATGTCTGGTGCGGGGGGTTCGGTTCGTCGGACATCACCTGCTGACCGTCCGCACTCCGATCGGCCGCAAGATCCGCCCGAACTTCCTCGCCCGCGCGACTCCACTTATCCGTGTAAAGCCAAAGGACTTCACCCCCGCTGGCGTCACGCGCGTTGGACGAATCGTCGACGTGCGAGATGGGTTTCCGGTGACCGAGGACGCGCAGACCATCGATGTCACGAACGTCATCTGGTGCACTGGCCACCGACCCGGCTTCTCGTGGATCGACCTGCCGATCATGGGTGACCGGCAAGAACCCAACACGAGCGTGGCGTGGTTCCGCAGGAACTCGGCCTTTACTTCGTCGACCGCGATACGCGGCGCGTAGTGGAGCACTTGACCTCGCGCCCCAAGCCGCAGCGGCGACATCACACAGTGGAGACGAGGGGAATCGAACCCCTGACATCTACCTTGCAAAGGTAGCGCTCTGCCAACTGAGCTACGTCCCCGAAGGGAGTCTTCAGGATAGCGCGCAGCGGCAATTGTTCGACGTGCGATTCCCCGAGGCCGAGCGTCCCGACAGCGGATCTCTAGTCTGGTGCGATGCGGTCTCCTCGCCTTCGGTTCGGCACGTTCCTTGCGCCTCATCACCCCCTCGGCGAGAGCCCCACGCTGCAGTTTCAGAGTGACCTGGAACTGGCGAACCACCTCGACCACCTCGGCTACGACGAGTTCTGGTGCGGCGAGCACCACTCCAGCGGGTGGGAGATGATCGCCTCACCCGAGATGTTCCTTGCCGCCGCGGGCCAGGTGACGCACACGATCAAGCTCGGCACGGGCGTCGTGTCGCTGCCGTATCACCACCCGTTCAACGTGGCCCAACGAATCGTGCAGCTCGATCACATGACCAAGGGCAGGGCGATGTTCGGGAGCGGCCCGGGCGCCCTGCCGAGCGACGCTCGCACGATGGGCATCAGCCCGATGCTGCTGCGCGATCGCCAGGACGAGGCCATGGGCGTGATCATCCGCCTGCTCAACGGCGAGCAGAGGTTCAGCTACGAGAGCGAATGGTTCGACCTCCATGAGGCCGCGTTGCAGATCCTTCCGATCCAGGAGCGAATGCCGATGGCCACCGCATCGAGCATCAGCCCTAGCGGCATGCAATTGGCCGGCAAGTACGGCATCGGTGTGTTGTCCATTGCCTCGAACAGCGCGGAAGGGCTGCAGGCGCTGCCTACACAGTGGGGGTTTGCCGAAGAGGCGGCTGCCGCCCACGGCACGACGGTCGACCGCGGCGACTGGCGGGTGCTGATGAGCTGGCACATCGCCGAGACGAAAGAGCAGGCGCGGCGCGAGGCGGTCCACGGCCTTCACCGCTGGCACAACGAATACAACGTGCGTGTCCTCGGTCGCCCGGGCGCAACGCACGTCGAGGATCCCTGGGATCTTCTCGACCAGGTGTCCGAGAGCGGCGCTGAGGGCGGCGGCGCGGCTGTCGTCGGTACACCGGACGACCTTGTCCAGGCCATCAACAACCTGCACCAGATCACAGGTGGCTTCGGTGTCGTGCTCGGCTTCGCCCACGACTGGGCCAATCGCGAGAACACCCGCCGCTCGTGGGACATGGTGGCCCGTTACGTGATCCCGGCGATCAACGGCTCCGTGCAACCGATGCAGGCATCAGCGGACTACGTCGAGGCCAACAAGAAGGAGTTGATCGGAGGCGCGTCGGCAGCTGTACTGAGCAAGATCATGGCGCACGAGGGTGCTGCCGCAGCGATGGCTACGACGATGGCTCAGATGGCCGAGCGCGCGGCCGCCCGCAAGGCCAAGAACGAAGAGGGTGACAACGACCCGGCATTCCGACCCGGGGCCGGTCTGCCCGGCAAGTAGCGGTCGGCTCAGTCGTCTTTCAACGCAACAGCGTTTGGCGTGACGTTGACCTTCGGTTCGTACTCGGCGACCTCGATCACCCGGCCCTCGCCCAGGTACTTGGCTCGCAACTCAGTGCGACACGACTGGCACGGCCCGTAGAACCGTTCGTCGATTGCTTCACCGCATCGAGGGCAGGTAAAGGCGTTGGTCTCGGTCACGCTGCCGCAGCGTTCTTGAGCATCGTGCCGGCGAACGCGCCGGTGTGCTGGCCATGGTCCATGAACACCTGACCGTTGACGAGCGTGTAGTCGTAGCCAGTCGAGCCCTGCACGTACCGGCCGGCGCCATGTGGGAAGTCGTACACATACCTCGGTGCCGGCATTTCCAGCGCATCGAAATCGATCACGTTCACATCGGCGAAACTACCGGCTGCGAGCCGGCCGCGCCCTTCCAATCCGAAGAGGTCGGCGGTGTCGCTGGTCAGTCGGCGAATGCCCTCCTCTACGCTCCATCGCTTCCGTTCGCGGATCCAGTAGGACAGCAGGAACGTCGGTTGGCTGGCGTCGAGGATCTGGCC
>JANMMQ010000275.1:0-5211 GCA_031373465.1 Ilumatobacteraceae bacterium
TGGGCGGGCGCCATCTCCGATCGCGTCGACAAACGCAAGATGACCATGATGACCCAGAGCGGGCAAGCTGCTCTGGCGATCTTGCTCGGGGTCTTCGCACTCTCCGGGCTCGCCAGCCTGCCGGTCATCTACCTCGTATCACTTGCCAACGGCGTCGTTCAGGCGATCGACAACCCGGCGCGCCGCGGATTCGTGATCGAGCTCGTCGAACCCCGCCACATCTCCAATGTCGTGTCGCTCAACACCGCAGTCATGACCGGTTCACGCATCTTCGGTCCGGCGTTGGCGGCGCTGCTGTTGCGATGGGTGGATCCGGGGTGGCTGTTCATCATCAACGGAGCCTCGTTCGCGGCAATTTTGTGGCCGATCTGGCGGATCGACACGACTCAGCTCTATCCATCGATACCTGCGTCGCGCGGCGGCCAACCGGTGCGCGAGGCATTGCGATTCGTCCTTCACAACCGTCGGTTGCTGATCCTGTTCTTGGTGTTCACCGTGATCGGCACGTTCGCCTTCAACTACGGCGTCTCGCTGTTGAAGCTCGCCGACTTGCGGTTCGGCGACAAGGACTTGTTCGGCTGGCTGCTGGCGGTGACCAGCGTGGGCAGCCTCGTCGGTTCGTTGATGACAGCCGCGCGTCCGCGAATCGGCTCGGCGTGGTTCTTCGGCGCGGCTGTGGTGCTGGGTATCAGCGGGTTCGGTGTTGCCTGGGCACCGTCGATCTGGGTTGCCTACGCGCTCAGCCTCCCGCTCGGCGCCGGTGGCGCGGCATTCATTGCGGCACTGAACGCGATTTCGCAGCAGGAGAGCCCGCCCGACATGCGTGGCAGGTTGCTCGCGCTCGGAGCGGTTGCCTTTCTCGGAACCACGCCGATCGGAGCTCCCATCACTGGTTGGATCGCCGACCACGTGGGGGCGGAGTGGAGCCTGGCCTACGGAAGCGTGATCGCGCTTGTGTGCGTTGTCATCGGTGCCGCAGCGCGTCGTCGTTCAATGGGGTTGGATGTTCCATCCGGTGATCACATAGCGCCCGCGCTTGTCGGCGATGATCCCTACGGAAGCGGCGTCGTTCTGAAGGACGGCTCCGGCTTCGGGATTCAGGCCGACTAGGCGAGTGATCAGGACGCGGCTGAGGTGGCCGTGGGTGAACACGATGGCCACACGGCCCGCCGCCGTGCGTTCGAGCTTGGCGACGAACCCGTCGCAACGGGCCACCACCTGATGAAGGCTCTCACCCCCAGGGCAGCCGTCCTTGAAGAGGTCCCACCCCGGATGTAGTCGATCGATCTCGGCAGCGGTCAGACCTTCGTACTCGCGATAGTCCCACTCGGCCAGGGCGTCGACGACGAGTGCTTCCACTCCGGGAACAGCCCGTTGCGCCGTCTCCCTGGCGCGCTGCAAGGGGCTGGTGAACACAATTGGGATCCCACCTTCCGACAGTGTTGCCAACAGCGGTGGCAGCCGGTCGGCCTGGTGCCGACCCTTCTCGATCAAGGGCAGATCGGTGCGGCCCGTATGCCGCCCGTTCTCCGACCACTCCGTTGCACCATGCCGTACCAGCAGGATCAAGGAGGGGCCGGCGACGGCGCGATCGGGCACGAGGTCACACCGTAGGCGAGACGACTCGTCGCGGCTAGCACTCGCTAACCTTGATTGCTAGATGCTCGACGAACGCAAGACTTCCATCCTCCGAGCCGTCGTGCAGGAGTACATCACCACGGCGCAGCCCGTGGGGTCGACCCACATTGCCGATCTGCCCAGCGTTCGGGTCAGCTCCGCCACGGTGCGCAACGAGATGGCGGTGCTGGAGCAGGAGGGATACCTGGCGCAGCCGCACACGTCTGCCGGGCGGGTGCCCACCGACAAGGGATACAGGTTCTTCGTCGACCACATCACCACTCCCGGGCGGCTCGATTCGGCGGCCACGCAACGCGTCGGCACGTTCTTCGACACCGCTCATGGCCGGCTCGAAGAGCTCCTCCACCAGACGACGAACCTGCTCGCCCAAGTTACTCAGCACGCGGCCGTCGTCGTCGGCCCGCGATCCGAGTTGGCGACGGTCCGCTCGGTTCAGATCGTCGGCTTGTCCGCTCGTCACGCGCTCGTGGTTGCCGTCTTCAGCAACGGCACGATCGACAGCCAGACGATCGAGCTGGATGCCGACACCTCTGATGTCCGCATCTCTGCCGCGCAAGCACATCTGCAGGCTGCAATGGTCGGCCAGTCGATCGACAAAGCCGACCTCCACCGTTCGTCCGGAGAGCCGGCGGTCGACGGGCTGTGCGCGGCCGCGCTGACGGCGCTGCGGCAGGCAGCCAGCGACGAGTCCGTCTTCGTCGGCGGTGCGTCGTCCATGGCCCGCGCCTTCGACGCAGTCGACACGGTTCGCAACGTCTTGCGGACACTGGAACAGCAGTACGTCGTGGTTTCCTTGGTCCGCGACATCCTCGATCGGGGGCTCACTGTCGCGATCGGTGCTGAGCACGGTGTCGAGCCACTTGCCGTGTGCTCCGTGGTGGTCGCTCCGGTGATGGTCGATGGCGACCAGGTCGGCACCATCGGCATACTCGGACCGACACGAATGGACTATCCGCAGGCGTTGGCCACCGTCGAAGTTGTCAGCGACCGACTGGCGAAGAGGCTTGGAGAGGGTGCGGCATAGTGGCGGATTACTACGAGTTGCTGGGTGTCTCCCGCTCAGCCACTGCCGACGAGATCAAGAAGGCGTATCGGCGCAAGGCACGCGAGCTACACCCCGACGCGAACCCCGGCGATCCCGTCATGGAGGAGCGCTTCAAGCAGGTTGCCCAGGCCTACGAGGTGCTCAGCGACAGCGACAGCCGGGCGCGATACGACCGCTTCGGCGAAGCCGGCGTGGGATCCGCATCCGGTCCGAATCTCGGTGACATGTTCTCAGGAGGCGGGTTCGGCGATCTGTTCGACGCGTTCTTCGGCGGCGCGGGAGGCAATCCGTTCGGCGGTGGCGGACGTGGCGGTCCGGCGGGCCCACCGCGCGGTCAGGACCTCGAGGTTGTCGCCGACATCGAGTTCGCTCAGGCGGTGTTCGGCGCGACCGTAGCGGTCGACGTTCGCACCGCGCTGCGTTGCGAAGACTGCGACGGCTCGGGTGCCGGCGCCGGCACGCAACCCGTCACCTGCTCGGACTGCAACGGTCGCGGCCAGGTCCAGCGCGTTCGCCAGAGCATGCTCGGCCAGATGGTCACCGCCAGCGCCTGTCCGCGATGCGGCGGCCTCGGCCAGGTCATCGTCACACCGTGCCCCGCGTGCAACGGCGAAGGACGCATCATCGCCGAGAAGATTTACCAAGTCGACGTGCCGGCGGGGGTCGACACGGGATCCACGTTGCGGCTCACAGGTCGCGGCGCGGTCGGGCCGCGCGGTGGCGGGGCGGGGGATCTGTACGTGCACGTTCGCGTCGGCCAGCACGAGACGTTCACTCGTGAGGGAGACGATCTTGTGGCAGTACTGCCGATCTCCATCGCCCAGGCGGCGCTCGGAACGAAGATCATGCTGCCCACGCTCGACGGCGAGGAAGAGATCTCGGTGCCAGTCGGTACGCAACCCGGCAAGGAGTTCGTGTTCCGTCAGCGAGGCGTGCATCGCCTACACGGCCGCGGACGCGGCGACCTTCGTGTGCGCATCAACGTGCAGGTCCCGACCAAGCTCAACGAGTTCGAGACCGAGCTGTTGACGAAGTACGCCGAGTCGCGCGGCGAGGCCGTCGGCACCGGTGAACACGGTTTGTTTTCTCGTATCAAATCCGCATTCTCGTGAACCCGGTGTTGCGGGGGTCGGCCGCGCACGTTTTCGTCGAGTCGCTCGGATCGCCTCATCTCACTGACGAAGACGACCACCACCTGCGTCGAGTTCTGCGGATACGCGACAGCGACATCGTGACGCTGAGCGACGGCGTCGGTAGCTGGGTGACGGCGAGGTTGACGGCAGATGGACTGACGGTGACGTCGGCTTTAGTCTGCGACCGCGAACCGCAGCGGTCGGTCATTCTCAGTGCGATTCCCAAGGCGGACCGGCCGGAGTGGATGGTGCAGAAGCTCACGGAACTGGGAGCGACCGCGATCGGTTTCATCGACTGCGCGCGCAGTGTGGTGCGTTGGGAGAAAAGCCGCGCCGATCGGCAGATGCAACGACTCCGCCGCATCGCTCGCGAGTCCGCGATGCAGTCGCGGCGAGTATGGCTACCGCGGTTGCTCGACGTTGTCCGGTTTGATGAAGCTGCAGCGTCAACAACGTGTGCGATCGCCGACCCCGACGGCGGCCACCTGACCGGCGACATTGACACCATCATGGTCGGGCCGGAGGGCGGGTTCACGGACGGTGAACTTGAATCCGTCGCCCGTCGTGTGACCCTTTCACCGAATGTGCTCCGAGTGGAAACGGCGGCACTCGCTGCGGCTTTCTTGCTGACTCAGCGTGCCCAATAGACCTAATTTGCCACGGAGCGTTGTAATTTCTCAACATATCTGCCACAGTTGCCGATGCAATGTGGCTAGGCGGGAAATTAGCGGAGGAGAGCGGGGCCAATGCGCGAATTCGATGAAGATGATGTTTCGGCATCTCCATACAGCAGGAAGGTAGGCGAGCGTCTGCGGGTCATCCGCCGGCAGAAGCGCCTGTCCCTGCAAGAGGTCGAGGCGACCTCCAGCGAAGAGTTCAAGGCGTCCGTTCTTGGCGCCTACGAACGTGGTGAGCGGGCCATCTCGGTGCCCCGGCTGGAACGCTTGGCCAAGTTCTACAACGTGCCGGTGGATCAGCTGTTGCCTCGCGAGGACATCACGGCCCCGGTCGAAGGCGACACCGCCGGGAAGAAGCTGGCGGTCGATCTGCTCAAGCTCAGCCAGTTGCGTGGACAGCCTTTCGAGATGCTTGTGCGATTCTTGAAGATGATCCAGGTGCAGCGCCAGGACTTCAACGGCAAGGTCATCACTGTGCGAGGCGACGACACGCGAGCGATTTCGGCAATGCTCGACGTGCCGGTCGACCAGGTTGGTCAGCGTCTCGACGCGCTCGACCTGCTGTACCGTCCGATGTAGTGACTGACCCGTTCGGCGTCTATTTACACATACCGTTCTGCAGGCATCGTTGCGACTACTGCGCGTTCGCCACCTGGACCGATCGCGACCATGTGATCGATGACTATCTCGCGGCGTTGCGGCGCGACATCAAGCGGGC
>JANMMQ010000367.1:0-5469 GCA_031373465.1 Ilumatobacteraceae bacterium
CGCGGCTGCAAGACGTATTGCACGCGTGGCGAGTGCCGGCATCGCCAGTTGAGTGAAGTCCATGATGAGGTCGGCAGGCATGAGGTCGAATCGCTGCTTGGCGGCGTTCATCGTTTCGTGCATCGCCAGCACGCGCTTCACCGGATCGTCGACGTTGGTCGGCAACTCGGCCAGCAACGCGGAGACGCGGTTCGTCCATTTGTCGGCCTCGTCTCCACTTCGGGTCGACACCGGCACCATCGCGACGAGCGGCTCAGCCGGTAGGACGCCGTGCTTGTCGAGATAGCTGCGCAGTGCTCCGGCGCACACCGCCATCACGACATCATTGATCGAGACGCCGAGTCGATTCTTGATCGCCTTGACGTCGTCGAGCGGGACAGATCCGATCGCGAACCGCCGGTGGGCAGTGATCGCCTTGTTGAACGGCGTTGCCGGAGCCGTTATCCGTGGAAGTCTCGGGGGCTGGTCACGCTGCTCGTCAGATGCTGGCCGTAACCGTCGCTGAAGCGCGTCGAAGGTGTTGGCCAGGTCGATCCGCCGTACCGCTTTCGCCAGCTCGCCCAACGATCGCAACGTAATTCGAGTGATCCGCGCCGGATTGCGGGCCATGTTGATCGACGCCCGCCCGAGCAGTTCGAGCGACGACGGCATGACATCGAGAGTCGAGCCGTCAGCGGGCGGTTCCGGTGCGACGGAGTCGACCTCGTGGTCGAGCAGGATCGACATCATCTCGACCCCCGACGCGCCGTCGATGGTTGCGTGGTGGATCTTGTTCAACACTGCGAAGTCGCCGCTCTCGAGCCCCTCGATCACGTACAGCTCCCACAGGGGTTTGGTGCGATCGAGTGGACGGGCGATGATGCGGGCAACCTGTTCGGTGAGCTGTTCGGCTGTCCCCGGCCGGGCCAGCCCGAGATGACGCACGTGGAAGTCGAGATCGAAATCGGGGTCCGTGATCCAGTAGGGCCGGTCCAGCCCGAACGGCACCGCGATGAGTCGCCGACGGAGTGGTTCTATGAGGTGCAGCCGGCCGGCAACCTGGGCGCGCAACGCCTCGAAGGGATCGAAGTCCTTCCCGCGCGGACGCTCGTAGATCGACAGGCTCGACACGTGGCCGAAGGTCCGCGACGTCTCCATGTGCAGGAAGCTGGCGTCGAGCCCACTCAGTTGTTGCACGGTCATCGTCGCTAAGTATCCCAGAGTGCCGGTCATGTCTAGGTAGCCGAGTCACCAGAAAATGGGTAGCGGGCACCGATGACCGTTGGACGGTCGTTCCGTACTGTCGATCGAGGCTGCACAACGGTGTGCTTGCCGCGAAGGCCCATTCTCGGGCGCCCAGCGAGACACGCGCCGGCCGTAGCAATCGGCCAACGGATTCGCCGGTGATCTTCGCGCCGTCGTGCTGGTCGCAACAGTCACTTCAGGTCAGCGGCGCGCGGACGATCAGCTTTCCGTCGGGCTGGGAGATGCCGATCGCAACGGCGTGTGACTGGGCGAGGGCGCTCGCCAACGTGACGCTGACACGTGCCCCGGTTATCCCGGTGAACGTGCCCGCCGCGACGCGCGAGCCGTCGGCGCGTTCCATCCACACGTTGTACTGCTGACCCGGGGTGAGACCTGTGGCCTGGAGATGGATCTCGGTACCCCACGATCGGTTCACGAACGTGATCGCGCCGTCGACGACGTCATTGGCGATGGCAACCTGTTGTGACCCGGTCCGCGTCGGCGACGAGGTGACGGCCGCTGTAACGAGCACGCCCACAAGCACCGCAGCGGCTGCAGCGCCCATCACCCAGGCGCGTCGACGTTTTCGAGTCCGACTCGCGGCGAGTCGGGTCGCGATCTGGCCGTACAGCCGCTCCGGAGAGGGCGCGGGCGCTGCGGCAGAGGTGGATTCCACCCGTTCCGGACGGGCGTGGGAAAGCGCCGCTGCTGTGGCGGCGAACTCGTCAGCAAGGGCTCTCGCCTCCGGACAATCGTAGAGGTGCTCCGACACACCTCGCTCCGTCTCCGTGTCGAGTCCATGGAGTGCGCGTTCGGCGATGACGCCGTGCCAGTACCCGCAGTTCTCAGGCATCGTTCCACCCCAACTCATCGAGGGCCAGCCTCAGAGCCTTGAGACCGTAGAACAACCGCGTGCGAACTGTGGATTCCGGCACGCCCAATTCGACGGCGAGATCCACTGCAGCGCGGCCTTGATACGAAACCTGAACCACGGCGTAGCGGTGCTCCGGGGTGAGCCGGTTCAACGCCTCTTCGATCACCCACGATCGCAACAAGCCATCGATCTGATCCTCGATCGCCGCGCCGATTGCAGCGCCGGTCGCCTCCGGGCCATCGATGACCACGGGTCGCTCGGTCCGCCTGCGCGACGCATCGATGACCACGTTGCGCAAGATCGCGAACAGCCACGTCCGTTGTGAACCAAGCGCTGGATCGAATCGTCTCAAGGCCCGCCACGCTCGAACGAAGGTCTCCTGCACAGCATCCTCGGCCTGCCCGCGGTCGCCCAGGGCGCGCAGCGCGAACCCGAACATCTCGCCGGAAAACGCATTGACGGCATTGCGCATCCCTTCGTCGTCGGCAACGCTCGGACGGGCGAGCGCCAGGCGCGCCCGGGCGCTCATGGGGCGGACCGCGGGAAGATCACGAATGGACCCTAAGCCAGGTGGAATGCGACGGTCAGGAGACGGTCAGCGTGATCTTCTTCATCACGATGTCTGCACCGGACTTGACGGGGCCGTCAGGGCCGGGAAACTCGTATGTTCCAGCCGTGCCGGCGTCGAGGTGCAACATCGGCCAATAGGCACCGGTGGGCGACTTGGCGTCGAGCGGAACGACCACGTCGCTGCTGTCGCCTTCCGGAATTGCCACATGACCGACAACGGGCCCCGGTTGTCCGCCGGCGTCGGCGTGAATCGCAATGAAGCCGGGACTGCCGGTGATGTTGACGGACTTGACCGTGATCGAGGTGCCATCGCCTGTCTGATCCGCGGCATCGAGGCTGCCGGTGACGGCTGCCCCTGGTGCGGCGGTACCGGCGCCGGCCGCGGTGGTGACGCCGGGCGAGGACGTCGTCTTCTTGTCGCTGCCGCAGGCGCCGAGCAGCAAGGTGGTCAGCGCGGCGATGCCGACGATGGTCGAACGGGTAGTGGACATGTCATTCTCCTAGGGCTGATGCACGACGAGCGCTCCGTGCATGGTTGGATGGATCTCGCAATGGAACGGATAGGTGCCGGGTTTTGTCGGAGCGACGAGGTTTGCCGGCGTCTTGGGATTGAACGGCCCCGCCCTGAACGAGCCGTCATCAGCGGTGACGGTGTGCGGTTCGTCATCGCGGTCGATGAGGGTCAGCGTGGCACCTGCCGCGGCTGATATCGGCGGGAACTTGTAGCCGGTCACTACCACTTCGCTCGTGGCCCCGCTGGCAGCGGTGCTCGTCGTAGGAACAGCGGTGGCGTCCGACGAACCACTGCTACCGCAGGCAGCGAGCCAGGTCGGCAGGAGAGCGGACGCAACAGTGGGTACCAAGAACGCAACGCGACGAGAGTTGATACAGGTGAATACGAGCTCGCTGCGCAGAACGTTCATTCGATCCCTTCAATTAGCGTCACAGTGTGATGGCCAAGCGAAAGGCGAAGGCTCAATGAGAGCGCGTGTTCGTCACTCGACCCAGTCGGCGCTCGGGAACTCCCTCCTCGTTCGGTTCACGGTCGCCCACTTGCTGGCCACGGTGGCCGAGTGGGCGTTCTTCGTCGGTGCACTGGTCTATGCGTTCGACCACGGCGGCTCCCGCGCTGCGGGGCTCAGCTCCGTCGCACTGCTGGTTCCGACCGCGATCGCCGCGCCGGCCGCAGCGGCGGCGGCGCATCGCCGGCGACCATCTCGTGTGAGATTCGCGGCATACGCCCTGCAGGCGATCTCATTGGGCGCTGCGGCGGCCGCTGCCTTCGCCGAGGGCCCGGTGGCCGTGGTGATCGGTTGCTGTGTTGTAACGGCGGCCGCGTACACCTTCCTGGGCCCGTCGTGCGCCGTGCTGCTTCCGGCCATGGTCCGGTCGGCCCGCGAGTTGACTGTCGCCAACCTGTGGATGGGTTCGTGCGAGAGCATCAGCATGCTCGGCGGCTCGATCTTGGCAACGGCATTGCTGGCGGCTGAGGGTCCGGCGTTGGCGCTGGCAGGTTGTGCCACGCTGGCGTTCGTCAGCACAGTGATGACGTTCGGTCAAAGTCAGGGGGAGCCGGCCCCGATCGTCGACGAAGGCGAGTACGTCGGCGCCGTCACGTTGCTGATCCGCAGCGTCAAGCGATTGCGGGAGCGCCCGGGGGCCATTGGTGTCCTCGCCGTGGCCGGCGGTCAGTACTTGCTCGTCGGTGCGCTCGATCTCATCGTGGTTGTGCTCGCCAATGAATCTCTGGATCTGGGTGACTCCGGCCCAGGGCTGCTCGCGACGGCGATCGGTGTCGGCGCCCTGCTCAGCGCACTCGCCTCGACCGTTCTCGTCAAGCGCCAGCGTCTCGCGCCGCTGTTAGCTGGCGCCCTCGCGAGCGTCGGGATCGTCTCGTTCGGCCTTGCACTCGCGCCGACGCTGGCAACTGCGCTAGTCCTACTGGCGGTTGTCGGCTTGAGCAGATCCCTGCTGGACCTGACCAGTCGCATGCTGCTGCAACGGGCCACGCCCCCTGACTCGCTTGCGGCAGTCTTCGGTGCCGTCGAGCTGTTTGCGGGTATCGGCATGGTCTTCGGTTCGATCATGAGCCAAGTGCTGATCGCCGCCGGGGGAGTCGATGCCGCGTTGGTCGGCCTCGGAATCTTCTTCACGATCCTGCTCCTGTTGACCTGGCGTTCGCTGCGGGTCGCCGACGACAGCGCTGACATCCCGATCGTGGCGATCTCACTGCTCCGGCGCATCCCCGCGTTCGCGCCGCTTCCCCCAATCGCATTGGAGGCAGTCGCACGCGCCGCTGCGGAGGTTTCTGTCACGGCAGGTCAAGCAGTGGTGACCGAAGGCGAGGAGGGCGATGCCTTCTACGCGGTCGTCGATGGATCGTTCGACGTCACCATCGGCGGCAGGTGCGTCAAGACGGCCGAGCGGGGGGCCAGCTTCGGTGAGGTAGCTCTGCTCGCCAACGTCTGCCGAACGGCGACTGTCACCGCGAACTGCCCCGGATCGCTGCTGGCCATTCAACGTGTGCCGTTCCTGATCGCCGTGACCGGTTCCGACTCATCGCGCCAGGCCGCTTGGGGCGTGATTCGAACGATGAAGCTCAACATCGAGCTCGACGAGGTGGGCTGATCAGATCCCGCGGAAGACGCTTCGCAGCGACTCGACCGTGGCGCTCTCGGTGCCATCCGGAGTGTGCTCCGGGTCGAGCCGTCCGTAGACGAGCCGGATGAACGCCTCCGCCGGCATCTCGGCATCGGGCGCTTCCGCCGACGTTGTCGGTTCGAGCGAGACGCTGTCGCGGG
>JANMMQ010000370.1:0-1851 GCA_031373465.1 Ilumatobacteraceae bacterium
GCAGCTCGGACAGTCAACAAGGAGCGGGCTCGCGCTGGCGAGGCCAAAGAGGCGAGCAGAAGCTCGATCGAAGACATCTCGTCCGGTCGACGCGGTGGCCTCCGGTCTCACCGCGGCCCGGGTGGCCGTACTAGGGATCAGTTGTACAACGAGGCCAAGGACAAAGGCGTCAAGGGCCGGTCAAAGATGACCAAGGCTCAACTGGAGCGAGCTGTCGGACGCTAGCCAAACTCAGCCGGGTTGACGTTCTTCCGACCGTCCTTCCAGTCGTTGCAGCGCCACGTCGACGGGGACGGGACCGGGCTCGCACGTCGGGGGGAGCGATCGGCGACGACGTCCGAGGACGAACGTCAACGCGATGGCTCCGAAGACCAATGCGATCGTGCCGAACAGCGCGACTCCGGCAGCCGTACCAAGCCCGATAGCCGCGAGGAGCCCGACGATGGGCCCCGCGCAGCACGCCGCACACGCGATGGCACCGACGCCGACAAGGGCTGCGCCCTCCTTCCGGGTGCTCATCGACGCGTGCCTTGTCCCGCGCCGAAGAGAGCTTCGACGATCGGGAGAGCGTCGTCGGGAGCACGGACCTCGAGGGCGATGCCCCGCGCGTCGACGGTGATTGCGAAGCTGAAGAACTGACAGCAGTCCTGTTCGGCGGCCGCGAGACGCATGAGCTCGTCGAGCGGCACCGTCGATCCGAACGTTGCCCGAACGCCGCCGCCGATCGCTTCGCGGCTGGCGACGTGCGCGAGGAGCTCCCCCCACTCGTCGAAACGGCCCGACATCGCCGGAGCAGCCAAGGTGCAAGCAATCGGAACCTCATTGTTGCCGTTGCCCGGTTTCGACAAGAGCGTGATCGCCTGCCGCTCGGTGTTATCCGTGATGCAACCGCACTGCTCATCGCACGGCCCCTCAGGTCGATGGAGCTCGAGACCGACGGCCGCACGTTGAAGCTCGGAGCTGAGCGTCATCAGTTCGACGATCTGCTGCTGAGCGCTGCCCAGCTTGTCGGCAACGACTCTGCGCAGCCGGTCCTGCACGGCGTCGCACTTGCCACCGTCCCATGCGAGGGCGAGGTCTGCGATCTCATCGAGGCTGCAGCCGAGTTGCTTGGCCCGGGCGACGAACGCGAGACGCTCGACCGTGCCTTCGTCGTACATCCGGTAGCCGGCGGGTGTGCGTGCGGCCCGGGGGAGCAGGCCGATCTCCTCGTAGTAGCGCAGTGTCGCCGCGCTGAAACCGCTGCGATCGGCGACTTCTTTTATCTTGTACGGGGTGCTCACCCGCTCAGCGTAAACCATCAAGTCCGCTTGAAGGTCAAGCCTTGAAGGTCAAGCGATTCCCGAGCCCTCGAAACGGATGATGGCTCGATCGACTGTCGAGATGTCAGCGGGCAGAAGACGGTGCCCAGCGGGGATGCGCAGGCCCAGCTGGCGCCCCGGCGTGCCGTTGTCCAACACGGCCTGGACCGCATCGGCGACCTCTGCTGCATCGGTCACCAGGGTGCCGACCATCGGCTGGACCTGTCCGCCGTGACGCACAGTTGCCGATCTGCCGTCCGCGAAGTTCGATCGCCATGATGCGGGGGTGACCACGAAGGCCGTTCCCGCCGAGCTGTGCCACCCGACCGGTATCCGGTACTGACGCCCGCTACGGCGACCGTTGAACTCGATCAGTGCAACGTTCTTCATCCGTCGCCCGGCACGTGACCCGAGCAGGGCACGCATCAGTGGGTTCAGGACGCGGACAACGATGCCAGGCGGACGAGCGTCCCGAACGATGGCACTCATTGCCGTTGGGGTTCGACGATTTGGCCGATCGCTGCCGCGACGCCTCCCTCACCGGGATCCA
>JANMMQ010000431.1:0-2422 GCA_031373465.1 Ilumatobacteraceae bacterium
ATCGCCCGGGCGACGGTGGTCATCGACATGGGCGATGTGGGTACGAAACCACCGTGGTCCAGCACCGGCCCGGGGGCTGTGCTGCAGCACGAGCTTGCTCACGCCGTCGGCCTGGATCACGTCAGCGATCCGACGCAACTGATGAATCCGTTCGCCTCCTCGACAGGGTCCACGACGTACGGCGCCGGTGACCTCACCGGCCTGTGGCAGCTGGGTGCCGCGGCCGGGTGCATCGGCTAGCAGCCGCGGTCAGCCGTAGGCCGCAGCCTGGATGCGGAACAGCTCCGCGTACTGGCCGTCGCTGGCCATCAGGTCTTCGTGACTGCCAAACTCGACGACGCGTGAACCGTCCATCACGACGATCAGATCGGCCATGCGAACGGTCGAAAATCGGTGTGAGACCAACACGGTGACACGGCCGGTGCCGGCGTGCGCTCGCGATGCCTGCGCAAACCTCTCGAAGAGGGCATGTTCGGTCTCCGCATCGAGTGCCGCCGTCGGCTCGTCGAGGATCAGCAGCAGCGGCGCGTCGCGCATGAACCCGCGAGCGAGGGCCAGCTTCTGCCATTGCCCGAAGCTGACCTCTGCACCCTCGTCCCACGAGGGTCCCAACTGCGTCTCGATCCCATAGGCCAGCCGGTCGATGACGTCACTGGCACCCGCTCTGTCGACCGCACTCTGCGTCGCCATGCGATCGTCGACACGGGGCAGATCCCCGACGCCGACCGTTTGCTGGGCGTGGAGCTCGAAGCGGTAGAAGTCCTGAAAGGCCCCGGCCAGGCAGGCTCGCCATTCGTCGCTGGCGATGTGGGAGAGGTCGACGTCGTCGATCATGATGCGGCCCGAGGTCGGCGAATACATCCTCGCCAAGAGCTTCACCATCGTCGACTTCCCGGCTCCGTTCTCCCCGACCACGGCAACAACAGCGCCTGCCGGCAAGTGCAGTGTCACGTCGTCGAGCACCAGCCGATCGGTGCCCGGATAGCTGAACGACACGTAATCGAAGGTGATGCCGTCGGTCAACAGTGCCGGAGCGCCGGCGGTGGCTGAAGCATCGATGCCCGCTGCGTAGTCCTCGAGCCAGGTCAACCGGCGCGACGAATCGAGCCAGAACCCGCGAAGGAAGCCAAGCTCGCCCGCGGTAGCGCCGACGTAGCGGGCCAGACGTGTTCCGGCGGCGAGCACGAGCACCACATCTCCGACTCCGCGATCGAGGCCGGAGGCGACGTAGACGACTGCCGCCACATAGGCACCGGCAAAGATCGCCCACGCCGCTGTGTGCCACGCCGCTGTTGCCCATCGCACCTTCGAGACGGGCCCGTACCATCGCTCCCACGCCGCCCGCCGCTCGCTGATCAGCCAGTCACCAGTGTTGGTGACGCGCACCTCCTTGGCGGGGGGCGCGGTCGTGCCGAGAACGAACAGGTGGCGCGCGAGCCGTGCGTTGGCAATGACCGACTCCTCGATGCGGCGTTCGACTGCGGGTCTCCACGTCGACACCCAGAACGCCGGGATCGCGAACAACATCAGCAACACGAGTACCGGATGGATTGACGCGAGCAGGATGGCCGTGATCGCCAGACGGAACAACCAGCCGAGCGTCGAGAACAGCGACATGAACATGTGGTCGAGCGCGAACACCTGGTCGCGCAACATGGCCAGTCGGTCGAGGTACTCGGGTCGTTCGTGATGTTCGATCGTCGGAACCGATGCCTGCAGGTGGGCCACGTGGGACTCGAGCGCGATCGCAACCCGGTCCCTGAATCGACGCTGCACGCGCTGCGAGAGCAATGACAGGTACCACGTCGCGGTGACCGACAGCGCCAGCCCCAGCCCGGCGATGATCACCCGCCGGCGTTCACCATGCAGGACACCATCGACGAGGAACTTCAGCCACAGGGCCAGCAGCGCGTCGGGCAGCATCATCAACAACGCGAGGCCGAGCGACAACCCCAGCAGGCGTGGCTCGGCGCGATAGCCGAGACGGAACGTGCGCCACAGCGACCGCATCGCTGGCGGCAGTTCCTCGTTGTAGCGGCTGCCCTTAGCGGAGCGAGTCATAGGTCACCGCCTCGCCACTTTCGTCGAACTCTGGCTCGGCATCCTCGGTGAAGCGCGACGCCTGCAGATCGAACATCGTGCGGTAGCGACCGCCGAGCGCCATCAACTCGTCATGGCTGCCGAGCTCGACAACCCGGCCGTCATCGATCACGCAGATCCGGTCTGCCAACCGAACGGTCGAGAAGCGGTGCGAGATCAAGATGGTCGTGCAGTGCCGCGTAGCGACGAGCACTCGTTCGAAGATCTCGGCCTCGCCGCGCACGTCGAGCTGCGCGGTCGGCTCATCGAGCAACACCACGCCGGCGCCTTGCTGCACGGCACACAGTGCCCGAGCGAGGGCGATGCGCTGCCACTGACCGCC
>JANMMQ010000442.1:0-1500 GCA_031373465.1 Ilumatobacteraceae bacterium
ACATCTCCGCGCATCGCCGTTGGCACGTCGTGGGCGGCTACGACGATCCGGCGGCGTGGGTCAGGCGAGTAATCGCCAATCGTGCGATATCGCGGTGGCGGCGACTCGGCCGCGAGATCAACGTTCGTGAACGGCTGGCTCGCTCTCGTCAGACTTCGAGCGAGGTCGAACGGGTTGACGCCGCGTTCTGGGAAGCGGTGCGTTCTCTACCGCGTCAGCAGGCCGCTGCGGTTGCCTTGTACTACGTCGAGGATTTGTCGGTCGATGCAATCGCCGCGTTGCTCGGTTGTGCGGCCGGGACCGTGAAGACGCAACTGTTCAGGGCTCGACGCACACTCGGCGAACGCCTCGGCAAACAGATTGAGGAGGAGCGAGATGTCTGAGCTGGCCGAACACGAATTCATCGACGACCGGGCCCGCAGGGCGGTGCGGCAACTGCGCTTGGACGCTTCAGTTCGGGCGTTGCCGGAGCTGCGCCAGCGGGCGCGCCGGCGCTGGTTCTACCCGGTCGTGGCGACTGCGAGCGTCGTGGCAGTTGTCGCCGGCCTTGTTGTTATCGGAACGAATCGCAACGATCGGGGTGCCGGGGATGGCCTGGACCGTTTCCGTTGGATCGTCACGGAGCTTCCCACCGGGTGGAAAGCACAGAACGCGTTGGATCCTTACGGTCCGAGTGACCGCACGCCGCCGGCTCCCACCGACAACGTGTACGCCACGGCTTCGGCCCCAGCGGGTCCGGTTCTGACGGTGGCCGGATCCGGAGGTAGTCCAGGTGAGGCCCCGTTCAACTTCAACTATCAAGAGCTGTCGATCGACGGGCGACGAGCAGCGCTGGCCGATTCCAGCGATGGGCAAAGGATCATGTTCATCGAGTCAGACGGTTTTTGGATACGGCTGACTTCACGGCACCTCGACGACGCGACCCTGACTCGGCTGGCGCAGTCAGCTGTTCGGAATGCGGACGGTACGGCGATGATTCCGCCTGCCCAGCTCAGCGATGGCCTCACACTGGTCGCGTCGCCGGGCACGCAATACGATCCAATTTTGGCGGCGCGCGTGGATGGCGCAGTGTCAACCTACGTTGCGGGAACAGATAGCACGAGCGAGTTGGTTCTGAGCGTGGGTCGCCCCGCCGCCAGCACGCGGGCAGGCGTGGCATTGCGAAACGACTCCCGGTCGATCACAATCGGTTCAACGACAGGCTACGGCGGCTCATCCGATGGAGGCTCCGTTCCGCCGTCCGTGTTTCAATCGCTGTACTGGGAGCGCGACGGTGTGTCGTTCTATCTCCTTGGTGACGGCCTGAGTGACGCAGAGATGCTCACGGCGGCCACCTCGATTCGGCCGGCCACGGACGATGAATGGGCGGCGTTGGTCAACGCGCCCTTCCCCAACGAGGTCACGCAAGGCACCTAAGGCGCGGAAGGGCCACCCAGCAGCGACGATGTTCTGAGAACGGTCGTGTTTTCGCAACTTGACTCGTAGCACCCACTGCCCCGG
>JANMMQ010000454.1:0-1929 GCA_031373465.1 Ilumatobacteraceae bacterium
CTAGTCGTATCAGCTACGGGATCAGCCGGCGGACGGCTGAAATCACGCTCTTGGGCGGGATCGGACCGAGTCGCACGACGTCGCCGGGACTCGGTGCGTGGATCCAATGCGTTGCGTCAACCGCGATGCCGACATGCGTGATCGCGCCCGTGCCGTTACCGGACGTGAAGATGAGGTCGCCGGGCTTGACCGACTCGCTCCAGATGTCCACCGGTTGCCCGTATGACGCCTGCGAAGCGGCGTGGTGGATCAGCTCCATCCCGATCTGGGCGTACGCAGCCTTGACCAAACCGGAGCAGTCGAAGGTGTTGGGGCCCGCCGTGAAAAATCGGTATGGCTTGCCGAGCTGCGCGTATGCGAACGCTACGACAGTGGAGGTGGGGCCGGCCGCGCCGGAGACCGACGCGACTTCGCGAGCTGCGACGGTCTTCGAGCGAGTGGCAGCGGGCTGCACGGCGCCTGCGGGCAGCGCCAGCTGGAGGCCCGGAAGGATCAGGCTGTTCGCCTTCAGTTGGTTGACCGAGAGGAGATCGGGGAGCTTGACCTTGTAGGCCGAGGCGATTCCAGCCAGGAAGTCATTGACCTTGACCGTGTAGGTGATGCCGGGAGCCGCTTGGACGCCTGCGGGGGCTGCCGATGCCAGAGCTGCCTGAGGCGCAATCGAGTTGGCGGGCATGGCGAGCTGCCGACCCGGATTGATGAGGATCTTCACGGTGAACTTCTTGACGGCCAGCAGATCGGCCAGGGTGACCTTGTAGAGCGTGGCGATCCCCATCAGGAAGTCACCGGACTTGACCGTGTAGACGAGCGGCCCGGCAACCGGTCCTGTTGGAGCGGTTGGGGTGGTCGAAGCAGCGGGAGCGATGGCACCGGCCGGAACGATCAGCTTGTCGCCCGGCAGGATGAGGCTCTTCGCCGTCAGGCTGTTGGCACGCAACAACTGCGGAAGGGCGACGCCGACCTTGGCGGCGATGCCGGCGAGGAAGTCCCCTGCCTTGACGACATATTCGCTGGGCACTGTGGTTGCCGAGCCTGCAGCAGATGTCGGTGTCGGCAGGGTCAGAGTGCTGAGCGAGATGGCTGAAAGGGACGCAGCCAGCAGCACTCGTTGAATCCGAGACATGACAATCTTTCGGCAGGACTCGCAGGGACCTTTACGATTTCTTGACAATCTTGACAACTTAACTGTGCACTGGACGTTGAGTCCACGCGCTCAGTCGTCGCGAGGTGCCCTACCTGCGAGGAACTCGATTGACCGAGCCACGTTCGCCGCCACGAATCGCTCCAATCGCGGCGAATCGAGCAGCCGGGCGACGGCCTCTAACGGCAGCATCGAGCCGGTTCGGGCGGATTCCCGCGCCGCGGCCCGGCTCGTCTTGATGCCGTGGGCGTACACGATGAACGCCGAGGCGTTGTCGAGCAGGGCTTCACGCTGCAGTGCTTCGCCGGCCTCAGTGACGCCGCCGCCGAAGGACCGTCCCTCGTCGCGTTCCGCAATCTTCGTGTGCCATTCGTGCCGACCGGTCCATTGCGCCAGGAACGAGGTGAACATCGCCAGACGCACGGTGTCGGGGCTCGGGCAGGTGCGGTTGTGCCAGCGGGCGGCATTGGCGTACGTCAGACCGTGGGTGATGTCGAGCCAGCCGAAGTCGTCGATCAGGTCGCGCTCGCCCGACACGTCGTAACGCATCATCCGCTCGCCGACAGTCTGCACGACGACGTCGAGAACGCCGTCGACGCCGGCGCCGGCGCGAAGTGATCCGACGACAGCGGGAACGATGGACTTTTGGTCGCTGCCGAGCAGCGTGGTCAGCAGGGTGCCGTCGTCCCGCCACGAGTCGTCCACGGCAAGCTCCGCGAGCGAGCCGAGGTCGGTGTCTGCTAATGCCCGCATGAACGGACGCATGTACGGCAGAAGGTCTTCGCGGG
>JANMMQ010000478.1:0-4734 GCA_031373465.1 Ilumatobacteraceae bacterium
GTCAGTGGATGAGATGAGTAGACGTGCCACCGCGTCGGTGATCGACGTGCTGAACGGCCGGATTCCCGACGGGCTGGCGAACACCGCGGTACTCGCCTAGGTCCGTTTCGGTCAGTCGGCGTACCGGTTCACCGGCAACCCAGCCACACCTGGAATGAGTTGCAGGACCGCGCCGGCCAGCGGCTCACGGGCGAGTTGTTCGTCGCTCAACCGGTGACGAGCGGTCGTGACGTAGAGCGTGCGCAGGTCGCTCCCGCCGAACCCGGGGCAGGTCGGATTCGTCAACGGAAGCACGATCTCCTCTTCCAGCAATCCATCGGGCCGGTACCGGCGAAGGCGACCGCCACCGAAGAGGCAGACCCACACACCACCTTCGGCATCGACGGTGAGCCCGTCCGGCAGCCCATCGGTGGGGTCGATGTCGGCGAACACCTGCTGCTCCCCGAGCTGCGCCGAATCGAGGTCGTAGGCGAACTGGACGATCTGCTGCGTGGTGCTGTCGATGTAGTACATCGTCGTGCCGTCCGGGCTCCAACCGATCCCGTTGGAGATCGTTCGTTCCGGCAGCACCATCGTCATCACATTCTCGGGATCCAAGCGGTAGAGCGCGGCCTGTCCGTGCTCGCGATCGCGATGGAGCGTCCCGGCCCACAGCCGCCCGCGTGGATCGGCACGGCAATCGTTGAACCGCACTCCGGGCTTCGTCTCGACGTCGGCAAGCAACGTCATCTTCCCTGCTGCATCGACTCGCCACAGCTCGCATTCGATCGCGAGGACCCGGCCGCCGTCTTCGCACAGCACGACGGCTCCGACATCGCCATGTGTCGCCGCGGACGATGCCTCGCCCGTCGTCGGGTTCCAACGGTGTACCAGCCGGCCGGAGATGTCCACGCGAACCAGCTCACCGTTGGGGTCGTCCCAGACGGGTCCCTCGCCGAGCTGGTCGGGGCCGAGGACTGCGATGCTCACGACGGGAGGAGGCTTGTTCGGCATCGCGGCATTGTGATCTGATCTGGCCCGCTGCTCAAATCGACCGTGAGTCGAATCGCCGTTGGAGGGCCATGTCTGACCAGAACCGTCATCTCGGCGCCGACAAGTCCGAGGGGCTGGCCTACTCAGGGCTCCCGGACTCACTCGACGGTGAGATCGCCATCGTCACCGGAGGGTCGCGTGGCATCGGCCGAGCCGTGGTCGAGGTGTTCGTGGCTCACGGCGCATCGGTCGTGTTCTGCGACCTCGACGCAGATCTGGGCCACTCGGTGCAAGCCGAGGTTGGCGAACGGGCCCGGTTCGTAGCCGCCGACGTCAGTACCGAATCCGATGTAGCGGCTGTTGCCGAGGCGTGCACCACCGCCTTCGGTCCGGCCACGATCCTCGTGAACAACGCCGGCGTCAATGCCAACTTCGATGCGACGACCATGACCGGCGACGACTGGGATCGCTTCATGGGTGTCGACCTCAAGTCCGCGTGGCTCGGCGCGAAGTACGTGTTGCCGCACATGCGCGAGGTCGGCCGCGGGGCGATCGTCAACGTGGCGTCGATGCACGCGCTGGCCACGCTCGAAGGTTTCTTTCCCTACGCCGCTGCCAAGTCCGGGCTCGTTGGCATGACTCGCAGCCTTGCTCTCGACTTCGGTCCGCATGGGATCCGGGTCAACGCGGTTGCGCCCGGCTACATCCGCACTCGTCTCGTGCAGGACAGCATCGACCGCAACCCGGATCCGGCTGCGGCGGAACGAAGCATGGTTGCGGGAATCGCTCTGCGACGCATCGGCGATCCTGTCGAGATCGCCAACGTCATCCGCTTCCTCGCATCTGATGATGCGAGCTACATCACCGGCACGACGATCCACATCGACGGAGGCGTCACCGCCCGCCGCGCCGGCTGAAACGCGCCGCCGGCAGAGCGTCCTCGTTCCGCCGCGAACCGGTTCGGCGCAAGTGTCGTATTGATCGACATGAGCGAGACAACGAACCTCCAACAAGCAGCGCCAAACCTCATCCGCACGTTCGACGGAGTCGAGCTCCCAGCAGCAGGGCTCTGGCACATCCCGTCCGGCTGGGCCAGCATCGAGCTTTCCGTGCCGAGGGGCTTCGGTCCGGCGCTGCGGTCGCGCATCCGCTTGAAGCAGGGGATGATCGCGATCGCTGATGACCCTGCTCACTCGACCGCACATCTCAGCCTCGATGCCGCCAGTGTGCGAACCGGGAACGCCACGATCGACGACTACTTGCACGACGAGGTCCTCAATACGCGCAAATGCTCGACGATTCCCGTTCACGTCGCCTCGGTGGCATACAGCAAAGGCTCGAGTTGGGCGGCCGACGGATGGATCACCGTTCGCGGCGCGTCGACCCCGATCGAGCTCGCCATCAGTTACGACGGCGTCTTCCGTCGGGGTCCCGCAGCCCTGTTCCGAGCCCAGGCCACCCTTCCGCTGCGCAGTCTTCTGCCGGCCACCGGTGGCTTGCGAGGGCGTTTGCTCGCTGCCCGAACGCTGCGAATCGACGTCGAGCTGCACGCCGAGCGCATCCGAGCGACTGCCGACCGCGCCCTCGTGGCTCAGCGCCGAGAAGTTGCCGAGTTGGCGACTGTGTGATTGGGCGACGACGATCAGCGAGCCAAAGGCTCTTCCGCTAGGCCTGCAGCGGTCTGCAACAATCGCGCCGTGTCGGATGCCGGAATCGACGTCGCCCTGGTCGAGCGATTCCGCTCCCGCAACGAAGACGCAGTACGTCAGGTGTACCGCCACTACGGCCGCCTCGTGTTCACGGTGGCCTTGCGTCCTCGATGACCGTCACCTCGCCGAGGACGCCACCCAACAAGCCTTCCTTCGGGCGTGGCGCGCCGCTTCGACCTTCGATGCCGACAAGGATCTGGCTCCGTGGTTGGCAACCATCGCCCGGCGAGTCGCGATCGACATGCAACGCAGCAACGCGCGTCGGCCGGCCACGTCGCTCGAGGTTGCCGGCCCCGACGAGCCGGCACTCATCAGCGGTCCGCCATCGGCCGAGGCGATATGGGAGACGTGGCAGGTGCGCGCGGCGATCGACTCGCTGCAACCCGAAGAGCGCGAGATCGTGCGCCTGCAGCATCTGGCTGGGCACAGCCACAGCGAAATCGCCCAGCAGCCGGGCCTGGCGCTGGGCACGGTGAAGTCACGTTCGCATCGCGCCCACCAGCATCTGGCCAATCGATTGCAACACCCGCGCAAACCGATCGAAGATGGGTGACGTAAAGATGACACAGGCTGTGCCGCGACGACTGGAGGTGATCGATGGAGAGCGATGACAACAACGACGACCTGGACGCCGAACTCGTCGCCCTCCTGCGCGATCCGTCGCTCTGGGACGAGCCGAGCGACAACTTGGAAGACCGCGTCGTGGCCAGCATCGCGGAAGAACGCCGAGTTGTCGTGCCGATGGTGCGCCGGCAACGTACCTGGCCCGGGCGGCTCGCCGCCGCCGCCATCGCGGCTGCCGCTGCTGCAGCAATCGTCCTCATCGTCGCGCCCCGCGACAACGAGCAGAAGGCCGATGCCCAGGTCGTTGTCGTCGGAACAGAACTGGCTCCGAACGTCAGTGGTCGCGCCGCAATCACCAAGTTGTCGTCGGGCGTGCGAATCAAGTTCTCGGTCAAAGGCTTGCCTCGCCGCGATGGCGATGAGTTCTACGAGGGATGGCTGAAGAACTGCGACGGCACCGGCCTGGTGCCGATCGGGACGTTCCACGAGCTCGACGACGCAACCGGCTGGGCCGGAGTTTCGATCGAGGACTTCCCGTTGCTGACCGTCACCCGCGAGAAGGTTGCCCCGCCGAAGGATGCCGAGCAGGGATCGTCGGGCGAGGTCGTGGCCAGCGCAGCGCTCGCGCCCTGCCCGGCGTGATCAGGACCGTTCGGCGAGCCAATGCTCGTGAGCCGCGTTCGCGTTCGCCCAGAGCCGATCCTTGGCGTCGGCGTCGACATCGTCGAGCGTTAGGAAGTACTCGTCGGCGAGCAGCGCGAACCATTCATCGCGCTCCGTGACGAACCGATCGGTCTTGCCGCTGTAGTCGAGCGTGGTGTGCGTCAACGCCCGCAGCGCGGTGAGGCCGTTCTGACGCCGGCATTGCGCAGTGGCGACGCGGACAAATCCTGACTCGGGCGAGGTCGACAGATACCGGTGCATCTTCTCGAAGGCGCCGATCTCCGCGCTCGACGAGCCGAAGCTCATACCCGCAAATGAGCCCTGCGGATCGTGTGTGAATTGCCAATCGCCGATCCCACCCGGAGTCTCGGCGAGCGTGAAGGTGAGCGGGCCCTGCCGGTAGGTGCCGGCGACAAGAGGCAGTGGCTCGTAGAGCGCGTCGCCGAGACCTGCATCGACGTACCAGTTGCCGTCGGGGCTCTCATCGCTCGGCAACCCGGCGACGGTCAACACGAGATGGTTGGTCAGATCTTCGACAGCGGGCTCGACGCGATGAACGCCGCCGACGTGGAGCGTGACGTCGTACCCGAGCGTCGTCAGCAATCTGGACAACGAGCCATTGAGATGGAAGCAATACCCACCGCGTCCGCGTTTGGCGATGCGTTCCACCGCAGCGTCGGTGTCGATGTCCCAACGCTCGCCGAGTTGTATCCACGTCGTCTCGTACGGAACCCGCTCCACCTGGGCGCGATGTACGCGGAACAACGCATCGACCGACGGTGGCTCTGCTTCCAGCCCCAACCTGCGAAGGTAGGCCTCCATGACC
>JANMMQ010000481.1:0-2206 GCA_031373465.1 Ilumatobacteraceae bacterium
GCTCGATCTGTGCCAGCGCCTCGGCGTGCGCAGGGTGTTGGAGACCCACGGGCACTGGGATCACATCCAAGCTGTCCCGGCCATGCGCGAAGCCGGCTACGAAGTTGCTGTCACCGCAGCCGACGCACCGCGCCTGAAAGAGGTCGGGTACGACGTGTTCATCGACGATGCCGAGATCATCGAGGTCGGCAAGCTTCGCCTCGAGGCGATCCACAACCCCGGTCACACGGCCGGGTCCGTCAGCTTCAAGGTGCAGGGCGCTCCGCTGTTGTTCAGCGGCGACACTCTGTTCCCCGGCGGACCCGGCAACACCGCGCTCGACGGCGGCGACTTCGCCACGATCATCCACTCGATCGATACGTCGCTGTTCACGCTGCCGGCAGAGACCATCGTCATGCCGGGCCACGGCGTCGACACCACGATCGCCCGCGAGCGACCACAGCTCGCGGCCTGGGTCGCACGTGGCTGGTGATACCGCCACCCTTGCCGTACCTACGTCACGCCGGGCACTGACGCTCGACGAGTTCCTCGATTCCCGCTCGGCGGGATTCGATCTCGTACGCCTCGTCCTTGCCTTCCTGGTGTTGGTCAGCCACACGTTCCCGCTCGGCGGGTTCGGTAGCGAACCGAACTCTCCCCTGGCACCGAAGGTGCTGACACTCGGCGGTTTTGCGGTCGGCGCGTTCTTCGCCCTCAGCGGCCTGCTCGTCGGTCGCAGTGCCTTGAACCGACGGTCGGGGGCGTTTGCCAGAGCTCGATTTGCGCGCATCATGCCGGCGTTGTGGACCTCGATCCTCGTCAGCGCGTTCGTCGTCGGCCTGATCGGTTGGGCCCATCGCCACCACGACATCAGCGCCTACTTCACCTTCCGGCCGGACGGCCCGTTCGCGTACGTCGGGCGCGCCTCGACGCTGCCGGTCTCGTTCTCGCACGGCATCGCCGACGTCTTCGTCCGCGATACGCCGTACGGCATCAGCACCGGCGGCAGCTTCATCAACGGCTCGTTGTGGACGCTTCCCTACGAGATCCGCTGCTACATCGTCATCGGTCTGGTCGCGGTCGCCGCCCGGAAGTTCGGAAGTCGGCAAACCATGACGATCGCCTGGCTCGTCTCCCTCGCCCTGGCGATCGGTTACGCGAAGCGTGTCGACCTCACGACCTTCGTCGCCGGTCCGTATGCGGACCGCCAGCTCGCCGCATTTCTGTTCGTGTTCCTGACCGGCGCCCTCGTCGCAACCTGGGCTCACAAGATCAGCCTGTTCGGATGGGTGCCGGTTGCGGCACTGGTCGTTGCGCTGGTCGCCGGGCGCGGCCCGGCATTCTGGAGCGAGCACATCACGCAGGCGGCAATGGCCCTGGTTCTGCCACCGGTTGCCGCGCTGGTGGCACCGGCAGCCCGCCTGCTGCGCGGCGTCGACATCTCCTACGGGTTGTACCTGTACGCCTGGCCGATGCAGCAGCTCGTGGCCCTCTACCACTGGGCGTCTCGTCCGCTGACGTTCATCATCATCTCGACGGCGTTGGCAGCGGCGTGGGCGATCGCCAGCTGGTTCCTCGTCGAACGTCCTGCCATGGCCTGGATCCGCCGTCGATGACACATCACCCCGACCGGCCACCGGCGTTGCGCTACGACCAGCGCCCGGCGGACCACACGCCGATCCACACCGAGTCGCTGCCGGCAACCCCCACACGCGACCGCAACATCGTCGCCTCTGCGTGGGTCGAGGCACCCGACGAGCTGGTGCAACTGGGCGCAGATCTGCCGGATCATCCGGAAGCCGAGTACAAGCGCAGGATCGGTCAGTGGCTGCTGTGGCGTGCAGGGCCCGCGGCCGGAGGCGACGCCAGGTACTGGGCAGGTCGCGCCGACGACCTCAGCGTGCAACATGTGTTTCGCTTGTACCCCGACAACACCGGCGATGGCCAGGGCCCGAGCGGCCGCCGGCATACGAAGTTCCGCTCCTGGAAGGAGGATCTGCTTGGCAGGTGATCGACCTCGATCGCAGCATGAATAGGAGGACCTACTTTGGCAGGTGATCGACCTCGATCGCAGCATGAACGTGAAGATCTGCTGGGCAGGTGAGCCACGCGGTCGTAGCATTGTTGGCGATGGTGACCATGGTTCCCCCAGCGTTGCCTGTCGTTCGCGACAACCCCGAGGTGCGCGTCGACGGCCGACCGAGCCCGGTCTTGCGCGAAGAGTTGC
>JANMMQ010000029.1:0-4266 GCA_031373465.1 Ilumatobacteraceae bacterium
CCCCACCTACCATGGTCCGGTGGTCGGCACACTCGTCATCCTCCGTCACGGCGAAAGCACGTGGAACCAACTCAACCTGTTCACGGGCTGGCACGACGTGCCGCTCAACGAGAAGGGCATCGCCGAAGGTGCGGCGGCCGGACGGACGATGGCCGATGCGGGCTTGTGGTTCGACATGGCCCACACCTCGGTGCTCACCCGAGCCGTGGTCACGTGCAACCTGGCGCTCGACGTGATGGGACAGGTGTGGCTGCCCGTTCAGCGGCACTGGCGACTCAACGAACGCCACTACGGCGCCCTGCAAGGCCTCGACAAGAAGGAGACGACTGATCGGCACGGCGCCGAGCAGACCAAGCTGTGGCGGCGCAGTTACGACGTGCCACCGCCGCCCGTCGACCGCAGTAGTCCTGAGCACCCGATCAACGATCCGCGGTATCGGCTGCTCCCCCCCGATGTGCTGCCCAGCACCGAATGCTTGAAGGACGTGGTCGCTCGCGTGTTGCCGTATTGGCACGACGTCGTGGCCCCGCAACTGCTGGCCGGGCAGAACGTGTTGATCACAGCACACGGCAATTCGCTGCGCGCGTTGGTGATGCATCTCGAGGATGTATCCGCCGACGACATCGCCGAGCTCAACATCCCGACAGGCGCGCCCCGGCTTTACGAGTTCGCCGAAGGCTTGCAAGTGTCGTCGGCGAAGTACCTCGGCGATGCCGATGCCGTGGCCGCGGCAGCGGCCAAGGTCGCGGCGCAAGCAGGCGGCTGAGCGCCGCTGTTGTCGCTCAGTACGAGCGGCGCACGCTGCGTGTCTACACTCTGCCCCCATGGCTAGCAAAAAGGCGTACCTCGACCACCTTCGTAAAGTTTCGTTGTTCTCGGCGTGTTCGCAGAAGGACCTCGAAAAGATCGCAAAGGCAGGCGACGAAGTCGTCATGCCGGCCGGATCATTGATCGTGGATCAAGGCCAGACGGGTCGAGAAGCCTTTGTCGTGCTCGAGGGCTCGGTGATGGTGAAGCGCAACGGAAAGAAGGTCGCATCCCTCGGGCCGGGCACCGTCGTCGGTGAGCTCTCGCTCCTGGATCACGGTCCTCGCACGGCTACCGTCATCTGCGAATCCGATTGCACGCTGCTTCTGCTCAGCCAGCGCCACTTCATGGCAGTGCTCGACGACGTCCCGTCCATGGCCCACAAGCTGCTGGCTTCGTTGGCCGGCCGGATCCGCGATCTCGACCGCCAGTACTACGGCTGAAGTCCCGTCAGTCTGACGGCCCGCCGCACGTTGCCGATCAGCACCAGCATCACCAGCAACGCCGCTCCGCCGGCCGAAATGGCAACTCGCCACAGCCATACCTGTTGGCCGATGCGCGTTGCACTCGACTTCACCGAGGCCATCGACTGATCGAGGTCGGCCGGAATCTTCCGCAACGAAGCCACGGTCTGGTCGAGCGCCAGAGCTGACTCGGCGATCGCGCCCGATGCTTCCGCCAAGTCGATCTCGACTGCAGCGATCGTCGCTTCGGCAGTCTTCAGGCTCTCGGTCAGGTTGTCGACGCTGTTGATGAACGACGCGACGTCGAGAAGGTCGCGAACACTCGTGCTGACTTGTCGGGTGGCGACCAAGGCGTCGCCGGTGTTAGCAAGACCTTCACCGATCACGGTCACCAAGTGCTGCAACTCCCTGGCTGACGACGCAGTGCTGGCGGCGAGCTCGCGTGCAGACGAGAGCGATTCCTCAGTGCGCGACAGGCCCCTTTGTGTCGCCGACGCGACACGGCCGATGGCGATCCAACCGGCGACGACAGAGCCGGCGATCAGCACAGCGGCCAACCATGACAAAAACCTCGATTGCGTCATCGCCGCCCATTGTTGCCCGCGTTCGCGGAATGGACGGCGATGCCGCAATCAACGCCTGTATCAGTCGACAAGTGAGTAGTGGTGCTCCAACTCGCGGCGCAACACCGGCGTCACAACGTGGTTGCGATGCACCTTCGGTGCGCTCAGCACGTCGGTCTTGTCGTACGGCACTACGACTGCACCACCAGTGTCGAGGTAGACCGGAGGTGACAGTGGGATGTAGTGCTTGGCGTGCAAGCCGCCTGGAGAAACCACACCCCACGTCGGCTCCTCTGTGACTTCGTCGTAGACCACATCGGTGATGGTGCCGACTTCGGTACCGTGCCGGTCGATCACTGGGTGGCCGCTGTACTGCCTGACTTCGTCGTTCATCTTTCCTCCTAGCGAGCCACTTCACTCGCAAATTTGATGTCCGACCCGCTTCCGTATGTACCCCACAGCCTACCCTTGGGCCACCATTCCCAAACTGTTAGGCCGTGCAACTAGGGTCTGACCTGCCATGACTACGCACTCGGATCACACGCCGCCTGCCTCCGAAAACGCCGCAAAACGCATCAGACCCCACCAGATCGTCGTCGGCATCGGCTGCTTCATCGGCCTGTTCACGCTGGTTTCGGGGATCCTTCCGCAGATCACCGATTGGCACGAGACCCACTCCCCATCACGCGAGGTGTTCGGCGGAATCCCAGGTGCGCTGCAGGTGGCGTTCTACACCGTGATCCCGGTGATGCTCGTCTGGGGAGCCATCGTCTTCGCCGATCGGGTTCGCAACTGGGAGCGCGGTGCCCCCGACAGGCGACGAACCACGACCAAGAACATCGGTCGCCGGCTCGCCGACTTCCGTTCGGGCGTGTACATGCGCACGCTGCTGCGCGACCCCGCTGCTGGGCTGATGCACTCGATGATGTACTTCGGCTTCCTCGGTCTGCTCGGGGTCACGACGGTGCTCGAGGTCGACCACCAGTTGCCGGAGGGCGCCAAGTTCCTCCACGGCAAGACCTATCTTGCCTACTCGTTGTTCGGCGATCTCGCAGGCGTTGTGTTTCTGATCGGCATCGTCTGGGCAATCCTGCGGCGCTATGTACAGCGCCCATACCGGATCCGCATCAAGACCAAGCCCGAGTACGCGGCAATCCTCGGCACGTTCTTCGTCATCGGTGTGTCGGGGTTCTTCGCCGAGGCCTTTCGCATCGCAGAGGTCCAGCAACCGAACTACGAGAAGTGGAGCTTCGTCGGCTACCCGTTGAGCCAGGTGTTCAACGGTTTGGCGCCCGGCACGCTGACTCGTTGGCACCAGATGATGTGGTCGCTGCACGTCGTCGGCTTCATCGTCTTCCTGGCCCTGTTGCCCATCACCATGCTGCGGCACATGTTCACGTCGCCGCTCAACATGTACCTACGCGACCGCGAGCGCCCGAAGGGCGCGATGAAGCCGATGCCCAATCTCGCCGAGACGTCGTTGGAGAGCTTCGGTGCGGCCGTGGTCGAGGATTTCACGTGGAAGCAGTTGCTCGACACCGACGCGTGCACGATGTGCGGCCGCTGCACCAGCGTGTGCCCGGCGCATGCCACCGGCAAGCCGCTCGACCCGCGTGAGATCGTGTTGAAGGTGGGCGAGGTGATGGCTGCGTCGTCGCCGCACGGCCATGTCAGTCCGCCGCTCGGCACCGATCCCGAGATCACCATCTCGTCCAACTCGGTGTTCGAGCGCATCACCGCCGAGGAACTGTGGGCGTGCACAAGTTGCAAGGCGTGCGACGAGGTCTGCCCTGTCAACATCGAGATCCTCGACAAGATCCTCGACATGCGCCGCTACATGTCACTGATGGAGAGCAACTTCCCGGCAGAGCTCGGCAACGCGTATCGGGCGATGGAGAACCAGGGCAACCCGTGGGGCATGAACCAGGGCGAGCGAGGCGACTGGGCCAAGAACCTCGACGGCGTCACGGTCATCGATCCCGGCCAGCCGATCACCGCCGAGTACCTCTACTGGGTCGGGTGCGCCGGCTCGTTCGACGACAAGAACCGCAAGGTCACGCAGGCAATGGCAAAGCTGCTGCGAAGAGCCGGCATCGACGTCGTCATCCTCGGGCCCAGCGAGATGTGCACCGGCGACCCGGCGCGGCGCAGCGGAAACGAGTACCTGTTCCAGATGCTGGCAATGCCAAACGTCGAGATGCTCAACGGGATGGGCGTACGCAAGATCATCACCCAATGTCCGCACTGCTTCAACACGTTGAAGAACGAGTACCCACAACTCGGCGGGAACTACGAGGTCGTCCATCATTCGCAACTCTTGGAATCGTTGATCGAGGCGGGAACGCTCGATGTCTCTCAGGCCACGCTCGACGAGCGGATCACGTACCACGACTCCTGCTATCTCGGTCGCCACAACGACGTGTACCTCGCAC
>JANMMQ010000493.1:0-22879 GCA_031373465.1 Ilumatobacteraceae bacterium
CATCGATCTCGGCCGGGGTCGGCAAGGCCTGCGGCCGGGCGAGAAGAACACTGAGCCGAGCCTCGCCGACACGATCGACGATCCCGGCGACGAAGTTCTTGCCGCGCTGGACCTGATCGTGTGTGAGACGAAGGCCGAGCAGCCGTTCGGTGTATACGTCCTCCGAGCTGTGCTCCACCCGGCGGCGTCGCACTGCCTCGGCGATCCGCAGAGCGTCCCCGCCGATAACGCGCACCGACACTCCGTCAACCATGTAGTCGACGTAGCCCACGACGGCTGCCGCGGCTGCGTCGAGCGATGGCTGGAGCTGACGTTGTTCGGGTGATTGCACTGCTCCGAGCAGGACGGCAGGATCGCTGAGCACCTGTTGCATCGCCTGCATCGGGTCGCCCTCGTCGCTGTCGAGCGATGAGAGCTTTTCGGCGATCGCCTCTGGATCGGGTCGAAAGGCGCCGACGTGACGTCGTACCAACGAGGCGAAGTCCTCGCGAAGCGAAGTGATCGAGAACAAGGCGTGACCGGTGAGCTCTTGGGCGAGCACCCACATCCTCATCTCATCGACGGAGATGCTCCACTCCTCGGCGAATCGGTCGATGTTGCCTGGCAGAACGGTGATGCTGGCGTCCTGGCGAGGGATCGGCAGGTCGTACTGGCCGAATGCGTGCGTCGCCATCCGTCCGACCATCGAGCCGACGGCCATACCCATCATCGATGGAGCCATCATCTTGCTGAGGCCCGCCATCATCGCCATCATCGGATCGGCGTTGAGATCGAGCGCATCTTCGTCGGAGGTCTCGGCCGGCTTGCCGAGCGACGTGGCCAACTCGGTGAACAACGGCCGGTACGCCTCGAGCGTGCGTTGCGCCCACGCGCCGGTGGTGACAGGAAGGATCTCTGGCGAGGGTCCGTCGAACCCGGTGAGGTCGCGGACGTGCAGTTGCGCTATCTGGGCGAGCTCGGCGAGTTTGATTCGCACCGTCGGATCGATGTTGGCCTCGTTGGCACCGCCGTTGGCGGCCAGCGCCGCGAACTGGCGAGCGGCGTCCCAGTTGAGCGGGCCCTGACCAGCGAGCGCGCGGGCGAGATCACCGAACATCGGAAGGTTCTCGAAGGGGTTCTCCGACGAGTCGTCGGACCCTGGTCCGTCTGCCATGAACGCGAGCCTACGGCCTGTGTCGGCGCTAGCGTCCGTCGTCATGACGCAGTCGTCGCCCATCGCTTCGACGACAACGACTGTGTGGGTCAGCGACGGATCCGATGGCCTCGGTCAGCGGGTCGTCGAGCGGCTGAATCGCAGCCCTGAGCTCATCGAAGGGTTGGCCGGCGACAGCGATGTCGTGATCTGGCTCGCGTCGGCAGATGCGGACGCCAGGGCTCGTCGTCGGCAGAGCGCGACGGAGGGTGTCACCGCGGCCCTGGCCGAAGCAGATCGTGCCCGGCACCTCGTGTTGGTCTCATCGGCGATGGTGTACGGGGCTTGGGCCAACAACCCGATACCGATCACGGAAGAGGCCGTCCTGCGGCCCGACGTCGAGTTCGTCTACGCACGCCAGCTTGGTGCCGTCGAGCAGTTGGTCGACGAATGGCGGCTCGCCGCGCCCGACCGCACCGTCACCGTGCTGCGGCCGGCAGTGGCGATGGCAGCCGACAGCACCGTTGGTCTGGCCGCCGCGCTCGCTGCCGGAATGGGGCAGCGCTTCGGTGAGGACGACCCGCCGGCGCAGTTCCTCCACCTCGACGATCTCGCATCAGCGGTGGTGCTCGCCGCCGAACAGCGCCTCGACGGTGTCTACAACGTCGCACCCGACGGATGGGTCCCCGGCGAACGGGTGCGTGCGTTGGCGGGCGCCGTGCCGCGGCTCAAACTGCCGGATCGTCTCACCGAGGTCATCACCAACCTGCGCTGGCGATTCCAACGGGGCCCGATCCCTCCCGGGCTGCGTAGTTACACGCGGTGGCCCTGGCTGGTCGCCAACGATCGGCTGAAGGCCGAGGGCTGGGCGCCGACCGTGACCAACGAGCAGGCCTACGTCGAAGGCACCGAGGGCAAGTGGTGGACCATGGTCAGCCCGAAGCGCCGCCAAGAGATCGCCCTGAGCGGTCTCGGTGCCGCACTCCTCACCATCGGCATCATCACATGGCGCGCCGTGCGTCGTGCCCAACGCCGACGTGCAGCTCGCTGACCCCCGCTGGGTGTTACATCGCCCGACTACATGGATGGCGCGGCGACCAGGGTGACCGCCAGCTCGACGATCGTGAGGTCCGCACGCGTGATGGTCACGTTGACCACATCGCCCGGCACGTACGCGGCCATTGCGGTTTGCAACTCGTCGAGCGTGCCGACGGGCGCGCCGTCGACTGCACTGATGACGTCGCCGAGAACCAGGCCGACGCCGGCGGCCGGACCACTGGTATCGAGCCAGGTGACCGTGAGGGACTCGTCATCTGCAGTGACGCGAACCCCCAACCAAGGTGCATGCTTTACCGGCTTGGCCGGAGGCACCATCGCGCCGACGTTCTCCACGCTGACGATCTCGAATCCGGATGATCCGCGACTGCAGATGCCGACCAACTGACCGGCGGCATTGAGGATCGGTGCGCCCTCCGGCGTCGAGTCCGCCCAGCCATCGAGCGTGAGATGGCCGTCAGCGTCGATGCTGACGTTGGCCGACGTCGCCGTGGATCCGATCACGGTGACCACGTCGCCTGGGCTGGCTGCGGGACCGACCCCGTAGGAGGTCGTCGTCGATGCAGCGTCGATTGAGAGCACCGCCAACCCACGATCACGGTCGACCATCAGCACAGTCGCGTCGTGTGGGTTGCCCTCCGAGTCGGTGACGGTGATGACCTTTCGCCCGCGCACGGCGCGCGCCGTGGTGATGACCATCGAGTCGCCGATCCCGACGGCAACCGGCGCTTGCGTGAGCTCTGCCGCTTGCGTTGTCTGGAGGGACGTCTCGGACTCCGGCAGGGTCGTCGTCGTCTCGATCTGCTGGGACGGCGCCTGGCTGACGGGGTTGGGTGATGTCCGCAGAGTTGTCGGTGGAACGCGCCCGTCGATCGAAGTGGCGACCAGCGTGTCGGGTCGGGCCGTGATCACAGCGGTGGGTGCGTCGTTCGCCGTACTGACGACGACGGTCGGCGACGCGAGACCGCCTCGGCCCGCAGATGGCAACATCGCCCACAGCACGGCGAGCGAGAGCAAGCCGCCGATCGCACCCGTTGTCAGCAGTAGCCCGCGACCGATGGTGATGGGCGGCTCGGTGTGGACCCACACGGCACTTCCGATCTCGGAGGGGTGCCGCCACGCACGTTCGTGCGCCGGCAGCGGAGCAGGCGGGTACGCGTCTCCGTCCGCGGCGTCATCATCGGGCCACTCACTCCGCTCCACGAGCCGGAGAGGTTACCGATCTTGGAGTCGCCGCGGGCATCGCCCCGTATCGCTGAGAAGTTGCTCCGGTGTCGCTTGGTGAGCAGCAGGCTACGATGGGGTGTTGTGCAACCTCCGGCTAGCGGTAACTCATGGCTCAGCCTGACCAGTGGTTCGTTGCCGATCACCGAAGCGTACGAATGGGTGGTGCTGCCGCAGTGTGGTGCCGTCGTGTTGTTCAGTGGCACCGTTCGCGACCACGCAGTCGACGATCGGGGCGTGTCGCGCGACCATGTCGAATCGCTGACATATGAGGCCTACGACGACCAGGTCGTGCCGCGCTTCGAGGCAATCGACGTGGAGGTGCGTCAGCGGTGGCCGCAAACGGGCCGCGTCGTCCTGCTCCATCGAACCGGCACGCTGGCCCTCGGTGAGAGCTCGGTGATCGCCGTCGTCAGTGCCCCCCATCGGGCCGAAGCCTTCGAGGCTGCCCGATTTGCGATCGATGCATTGAAGTTGAGCGCGCCGATCTGGAAGCGCGAGACATGGCAGGACGGAGCCGATTGGGGCGTCGCAGCCGGCGAGCCTGTGGACGCGGCGTCTGTACAGGCCGCACCGGTGTGGGCCCCTCCGGGTCAGCGGAACCCGTCGTGACGGCCGTCGTCGCCGTGGCAGCCGTGGTGCTGCTGATCGTGATCGGGCTCGTCGCCTACACCCGACGACCGCGCCAAGACGCAGGACTCACGAGCTTTCGACGACACATCGACGCCTTGTCGCCCGAATCCAGGCGGGAAGTGATGGACCGTGTCCGGCCGTTGCAGCAGTCCGGTGCTGACTCAGGCGCTGATTCAGGCGCTGATTCGGGTGTTGATTCAGGTGTAGATGGCGTCGACAACGCACCTGGCACCGATGCACAGGAGCCAACGGACTAGCTCATGGCTCGCGACCTCGCAATCGATCTCGGCACGGCGAACACACTCGTCTACATGAAGGGCCGCGGCATCGTGCTCAACGAGCCATCGGTGATCGCGCTCAACCGGCAGACTGGCGAAGTTCTGGCGACCGGACGCGAGGCGTGGCAGATGATCGGCCGAACGCCCGGCTACATCGTCGCGGTCCGTCCTCTTCGCGGTGGCGCCATCACAGACTTCGAGATCACGGAGCGCATGATCCGTCTCTTGCTCCAGCGCGTCGGCGTCAGCCGTTTCACGCGGCCGAAGGTCGTCATATGCGTGCCATCGGCCATCACCGAGGTCGAGCGTCGGGCCGTCACCGATGCAGCGCGTCGTGCTGGTGCAGCCGACGCGCAACTGATCGAGCAGCCGATGGCAGCAGCAATCGGCGCGGATCTGCCGATCGACGAGCCGGTCGGCAACATGGTCATCGACATCGGCGGCGGTACCAGCGAGACAGCGGTCATCTCCCTCGGCGGCATCGTCGCTCTGGAAGCCGTGCGGGTCGGCAGTTTCGACATCGATGCCGCTATCCAGGCATACGTCCGACGCGAGCACGGCATTGCTATCGGTGAACGCACGGCCGAGGAAGTGAAGGTCGCCATCGGCTCCGCGGACCCGACGGATGACGAGAACCAGGCGGAGGTTCGCGGTCGCGACTTGATGAGTGGGCTGCCGAAGACCGTCATCCTGACGCCAGAAGAGATCCGCTTGGCCATCGACGACGTCATCAGCAGCATCACAGCGTCTGTCGTGCGCTGCCTGTCGAAGGCTCCGCCCGAGCTCGCCCAGGACTTCCTGGTGCGAGGTATGTACCTCGTCGGCGGCGGCGGTCTGCTGCGGGGCTTGGCGCAACGCATCGAACGGGAAACGCAGGTCCCGGTGAAGATGTCGACGATGCCACTCGAGGCCGTCGTCATGGGCGCCGGCCACTGCATCGAGCACTACGACGCGTTGAAGACGATGTTCATGGGAGCGCGCCGCTAAGTGCGCATTCGAGCCGATCTGACCGACGAAATCGTCGAAGGTCTTCAGCGAATCCGACAGCAGTTCAAGGTCCCGGCCGATTTTCCCGAGGACGTTTTGCAAGCTGCCGAGGCCGCGGCGAAGCGGGCACCTACGGCACACGTCGACCGCACCGACTGGCCGTTCGTCACGCTCGATCCAGCGGAGTCGACAGATCTCGATCAGGCGTTCCACATCGAGATGGCCGGGAACGATGTGCTGTTGCACTACGCCATCGCCGACGTGGCCTGGTTTGTCGATGATGGTGATCCAATCGACAACGAAGCCTGGCAACGCGGCGAAACGCTGTATCTGCCTGATGGCAAGGCCGGCCTCTACCCACCCTCACTTGCCGAGGGAGCCGCAAGTCTGCTGCCCGATGGCGTTCGCCCGGCAGTGGTCTTCCATGTGCGCGTCGCTGCCCAGGGTCAATCCAAACTCGACGGTGTCACACGCTCGACCATCCGCAGCCGGGCGAAGTTGGCGTATGAAACCGTGAAGCCGTCCGATCTGCCCGGTGCATTCCCCGAACTGGCGAGGCGGATCGCGCTGGCAGAAGATGCACGCGGGGCCGCCCGCGTCGAGTCCGTCGAGCAGGTGGTGCGCGTCACCGAGAATGGCGGCTACGACATCTCCTTTCGACCGCGCTTGCAATCGGAGGGTGACAACGCGGCAATGTCGTTGGCGACAAATCTGGCGATCGCCGATCTTCTGTTCGCCACAGGCACAGGCCTTTTCAGGGTCATGCCTGATCCCGACGAGCGCATCGAACGACGCCTTCGTCACACTGCCCGAGCACTTGGGATCGAGTGGGACGCCAAGACGAGCCTGCGCGACTTCGAGCGGACGCTCGACGGGAAGACTCCGAAGTCCGCGGCGATGCAGATGGCTGTCCGCCGCGCCGGGGGAAGCGCTTCATACGTTCCGTTCGTCGCCGGTGAGCGTCCGTGGCATTCGGCGATGGCGGCCACATACGCGCATGGCACTGCGCCACTACGTCGCCTCGCGGACCGCTACGTGGTCATGGCCGCGTTGGCGATCGCCAATGGCCAACCCGTCCCTGAACAGATCGCATCGGCGTTCCAGAAGCTGCCTGATGTGATGAAGCACGCCGACGACACGGACAGACAGATCGAACGTGCCGTGATCGAGATCGCCGAGGTTGCGCTGCTGAGCTCCCAACGTCAGCGGACGTTCAGCGCGGTCGTCACCGACGTGGACGATCGCGGCGCACGCATCCAACTGTGCGACCTTCCGGTCGTCGCGCGAGTCGATGCCCACAACGTCGCGCCCGGCGATGATCTGCGCGTGCGAGCGGTCACAGCCGACATTCCCAGCCGCACATTGAAGTTGGAACGCGTGGCCTGATCAGGCTGGAGTGATCTCGTAGATCGGACCGAGGCCGTTGAGGACGTATATCTCGCCATCCGGCCCTTCGCTGACGGCGGTGACGCTGGCCGCGAGGCCGAGTGGCACCTGCTTGACCACTTTCCGGTCCGCGATCTGCAGGGCCCGTACCTGTCCACTGCAGTAGTCGGCGAACACGTACCAGCCGACCAAGGCGGGAATCGCTTTACCTCGATACAGAGCGCTGCCGCTGATCGAGCAGTCCTGGCCGACGTGCTCGTACTCGTGGATGGGTGCGGTTGTGCCCTCGGCCGATTGGTCGGCATTGAACGGATGGTTGCCCTCGGACGCGCTCCAGCCGAAGTTGAGGCCACGCCCGCCGCCGTCGGCACCCCATCCGACGTCGACCTCCTCCCACTGGCCCTGGCCGACATCGGTGATCCACAGGTCACCTGTCGCTCGATCGAAGCCGAACCGCCACGGATTGCGCAGACCGATTGACCAGATCTCCGGACGGGCACCGTCCACGCCCACGAAGGGGTTGTCGGGCGGCACCGTGTACGCGCTGCCCGCGCTCTCATGTGGGTCGATGCGCAAGATCTTGCCAAGCCATTCGCTCATGTCGAGGGCACGACGATCAGGGTCTCCTCCGGAGCCGCCGTCGCCGGTGCCGATGTACAGCATGTTGTCGGGACCGAAGGCGACCATGCCGCCATTGTGGTTGGGGTACGGCTGATCGAAGCCGAGGACCTCACGACGCGATGCAGGGTCGAAGTTTCCGTTGGTGCTGATCGCGTATTCGTCGATTCGGGTGTTGCCGTCGTTGTTGGTGTAGTCGACGTACGCCAACGTTCCGTCGGCACTGACCGCCAGACCAAGCAAACCGCGCTCGCCCTCTGCGCTGGTGAGATCGGTCATGTCGAGGGCAGTGGCGCCAGGCTGGCCGTCGGCGGTCATGATCACGACCTTGCCGCCCTGCTCGACGACGTAGGTCAGGCTGTCCGTCGGTCGGTAGGTCAGCAGCAAGGGCTGTTGGAACGCGCCGAGCGGAGTGAGAGCAACCACCGGATCGCCCAGGGGCTCGGGCGGTGTCGTAGCGGCACCGACCTCTGTCGCGCTCGGCGCGACAGAGGTCGCAGGCGCGCTGCCGGCGGCGCTGGTTTCAGCCGATGGGGGCGAACCGCTTGTAGCGCTTGTCGCCGATGGAGAAGAGTCGGCGGAGCTGACGGCGACCAGCGCGGGATCGTCCGAGCAGGCGATCGCCGAGATCGCCAACAGGGTGATGACGGAGGAGGATCGAATGGAGGAGCGAAAAGTGGAGCGAAAAGTGGAGAGAGGGAAACCTCCGCTCATTGGCGACCCACCCGCGCCAGACCTTCTTGAACCACGCTGACTGCAAGCCTGCCGTCTTTGGTGAAGATCGCCCCGCCGGCCAGACCCCGCCCGGCACTGGTCGACAGCGCCCTCTGGTCGTACAGCAGCCAGTCGTCGGCGCGAAACGGCCGATGAAACCACATCGCATGGTCGAGGCTGGCCATCTGCATGCCGGGGCTGTCCCACGACAGCCCGAACGGCAGAACGGTGGTGTCGAGCAGCGTCATGTCGCTGGCGTAGGTGACCACGCAGGCATGCAACGTGGGGTCGTCGGCCAGGACGCCGTCGGCACGCATCCACACGCGCTGACCGTCGGCCGGGTTGTCCTGACGGTTGAACGGATCTCGATCGATGTAGCGAACGTCGATCGGCCGCGGCCGGTCGAACCACACGCCCATGCGCTCCTTGTACGGGGCCATGCGGGTCTTGAAGTCGGGAAGTGTTTCAGGGTCGGGCACGTCGGCGGGCATCTTCAGTTGGTGGTCAGCTCCGCTCTCGTGCACGTGGAAGCTGGCCTGCAGGTTGAAGATCGCCTTGCCATGCTGGATCGCCACCACCCGTCGAGTGGTGAAGCTGCGACCGTCGCGGATCCGGTCGACATCGAAGAGAATGGGCACGAGCGGATCGCCCGGTCGCAGGAAGTACGCGTGCAGCGAATGCACCTGCCTGCCCGGGTCGTCGACAGTGCGGGTCGCGGCGACCAGCGCCTGGCCGGCGACCTGGCCGCCGAACACGCGTTGGCGGTTCTCGTCGGGCGACCGCCCTCTGAAGATGTTGACCTCGATCGCTTCGAGGTCGAGCAGCTTCACGAGATCATCGAGCGCGGTCATGATCTCATCATTGTTGAACAGGTCCTCTTTTGGCAGGGTCAGATCGAGCAGGGTCAGATCGAACAGGATTTGCCGAAGGCGATCAGCATGCGGCGGCGTCGTGTGGCGACAGCCGGTAGAGCTCGCCCCCGGCGACCGACGTCTCGAGATGCAGATCGACGAGCGCAGCGAGATCCGGCCGGCGTTGCTGTGGGCTCGCGCCGGCGTTCTGGAGACTGTCGAACCAGGCCAGGTAAGAACGACCGAGGCACGCCTCGTGCACGGTCTGTTCGGGGTCGAGCGGATAATGACTATTACCCGGTCGCGGAGTGGTGAAACCCATCAATGTCGGCTCGCGGTTCGTGAACCACCACACCCGCTGCGGGTTGTTGGTCAGCACCCGCGCATCATCGGGTAGGGCATCGATCGCGTCGTACAACTTCGGAGCGAACTGCGCCTTGTACCCCGCACCCCCCGGCGCGAGATCGGGAAAGCGCACCGAGAACGCGGCGCCCTGATACATCCACCATCCCAACAACCCTGCACCCGCGATCGCGGCGACGCGCGTCGTGCAGAAGCGATCGAACGTGACGCTGGTGAAGTAGATCAGCGGAATCAGCATTGGCGACATCACGCGCAGCTCGATGTCGTTGGCGGTGATCACGCGGGCGACGATCGGTAGGACGAACGACGTCGCCGCGAATGCTGTCATTGCGAGGTCGAGCGAGGTTGCGCTGCGGCTCTGCAATGCGACGGCGATCAGCACGACGATGGCCAGAACGACAGCGGTACCGATGCGGGCCAGTGCTGTTTCGGACCAACCATCGCCGACCACGATGTGGCCCGTGCCGACGAAGGCCAGATGAATGGTCTGGCTCAGGGGTTCGTTGGCTCCTCCTTCGAAGCGGGGGCCCAGTGGCTGGCCGGTCTCGATCAGGTTGCGAACGATCCACAGCGAGATGACAGCCGTAGCCGTGCCCAAGTAGATCGCTGGCTGCTTGATCAACTCTCGTCGCGACTCTCTTGGCAACTCTTTTCGCAACTCTCCTGGCTCCTCGGTGCGCCATGCCGAGGCAGCAACCATCACCGCTCCGCTGGCGACCACGCCGGCACCGGCGTAGCGAGTCAGAAAGCCCAGCCCGGCGAGCAGCCCAGCCAACGCCAAGGTGCGGGTGGTCGGGTTGCGCTTCAGGACCACGAGTGTCGCCAACGCGATGGCTGCGTACGGTGCTTCGCTCCAGACCACCGAGGCCATGCGCACGAAGCCCTGGCTAGCACCGAAGGCGAGCGCTCCGGCCAGGGCGACGATCGGACGTACCCGCCGATGAAGTAGCAGGCCCATCGACGCGCTTCCTGCGGCGATCGACGCCACACCGACAACCATCGCCCACGCCAAGCTGCGGCCGCCGGGTGCAAGCAGCAAGGGATACACCGGACCGAACACCGCGAGCGGCTTGCCGGTGAAATCGGTCAGTCCGTGCCCGGCGCGAATGTGATGGGCGACTGAGAGATACGTCATCGAGTCGGGGGAGAGCAACGGATCATGCCGGGTTGCAATCAATACCAGTGCCGCTGCCACCACGGGAGCGACGAGCAACGTCCATCTCGGCATTGGCCATGCCGGCGCCGCGGCAGGTGGACCGATCGCGGCTTGTGACACACGGCGATTATGGTGCGCGCCATGCCTCCGGCACCCCTCAGCCCAGCGTTGCGCGAACGGGCAATCGCTGCGAAGGGCTTCATGCCGAGTGAAGAGGGCGACGCGCTGTATGAGGCTGCAGTCACCGCGGCGACTGTGGTCGACGGTCCGATGGTCGAGGTCGGCTCGTACTGCGGCCGCTCGACCGTGTGGCTCGGTGGCGCGGCCAGGGCAGCGGGCACGGTCCTGTTCGCCGTCGATCATCACCGCGGCAGCGAGGAGAATCAGGCCGGCTGGGAGCACCATGACCCATCGATCGTCGATCCGGGCACTTGCAGGATGGACACGTTGCCGTTCTTCCGAGCCACCATCGCCGATGCCGGATTGGAGGACGTCGTGGTCGCCGTGGTGGGCCAGTCGCCAATCGTCGCGCGATATTGGTCGACCCCACTGTCGTTCGTGTTCATCGACGGCGGGCACGGAGAAGTGCCTGCGCGGCTCGACTACGAAGGCTGGGCGAAACACGTTGCACCGGGCGGAACGCTTGCCGTGCACGACGTGTTTGCAGATCCTGCCGACGGCGGTCGTCCGCCATACGAGCAGATCTACCTACCCGCGTTGCGCAGCGGCATCTTCACCGAGATCGGCGCAACTGGCAGCCTGCGACTCCTTCGCCGCGCCTAGCCGAATCCCGAGCACAGCAGCGATCTACAGGGCCGCCCCCGGTGACGGCCGCGCCGGGTTGCAACGCCAACGCGACATCTACTGGGCGGCTCGACGGTTCTTCGACTTTTGCGCCGCTCCGGGCCGCACGGTCAACGGCCTCGAGCCTGGGTGACACCGCGCTCATGCGGCGTTTCGTTTGGGTGGGCCGGTGGTCATGATCTGGCCGTCTGGTAGCTGGATGGTCAGGGTGCGATCGGGTGTGACGGTCAGGATCCAGCCGTCGTGGTGGACGTTGTTGTGGTGTCGTTCGCATAACGGCAACAGGTTGCACAAGTCGGTGAGCCCGTCGTGGTACCACCAGATCACGTGATGCAACTTGGTCCGGCTGTAGCGGACATCACAGCCGGGGATCGCGCACGTGGCGTACAGCGCACCCAAGGCGCGACGTTGGGCCCGGTTGGCGACCCGGGTGGTGCGACCCAAGTTGAGTTCGCCGGGGGCGTCGATGACGACACCGTTGCGGATCACCACCGTGCACACCCTCGCGTACGATGTAAGTCAGCCAGGACCCGATCCGGTAGCTCCACGGGAAGCCCCCAATCGATCACCGGGCGACCGTCAGCATGGGGGTGGGTGTGATCGACGACAACGACGATCTCCGGTCGACCCAGTCGTGCCCGGTTGCCGTCGAGCAACCCCAGCAGAGCATGCGCGCGCAGGAACGATTGTTTCTCGAGCAGATCGGTCGGGCAGTTCGCTGGTTGGGTGTCGTGGAACAGGGCTTCGACTGTGGCGTCGAGCCGGTTCTCCAAGCGGACCATCGTCTCTGGGTCCCAGGTTGCTGACCAGCGACCCATCCCGGTGTCGCGATCGATCCACGAGTTGAATCTGACCGCTCGCCGCTGCCGCTCCAACCTGTCCAACCCGTCACTGTCACGCTCCAGCCGTCGCGCTTCGGCGCGTACGGTGCGAGCGAACTCGTCCGCGGTCACGTTCTTGGCAACCACCACCAGCGACGGGGCGAGATCGATCAACTCCTGTCGTGTTGCCGGCTGCAACTGGCGAAGAGAGCGGGCCAAGACGTCGACGTGCGCGCCCGACACCCGCCCGGCGTCCAACGACGCTTCGAATTCGGGAACCTGCGCGACGGTCTCGGCGCGATGCAAGAGTCGTTCGCCGTGGCGCAAACTGGTCTGGCCGGCCTCGGCCAACGATTTCTCCGGGAACGACGACACCCCAGCCACCAACCGGGCCAACAACACCTCACGACCATCGATCCATGATTTCAACCGCCGCAACTCGCCAACCGCAGCCTGCAACACAGCCCAATCAGCACAGCCGGCGTCGATCGCTGCCACCCGTCCCACCAGCTCATGGACCTCGCTGACCTTCATCCACACATTCTCGCAAAGGGGTGTAACAGAGTTCGTTGGACCCGGGAGGCGCTCAGCGGCGGGTTCGATCGTGACTTTGAATCCGAGTTGATCGAGAGCTGGCGGACCAGGGTGCGTTGGCTTCGTGCGGGTCGTCGAGGGGGTCAAGCACTCGGTGCCAAGTTCGGACTAGTTGGCGTGTTCGCTGAGAAAGTGCCGAATCACGATCAGCTCGCGGTGGGCGACGGCCACCCCACACACCTGCACGATGTCGGCCGACCGGACCCCGTGACCGCGATCGCGATCGCTTGATGTCACGGAGTCCCAAGGACGCCGGGGATGTTGAAGTCCTAGCCGAACTTCACACCCTGGGCCAGTGGCAGCTCGTTGGAGTAGTTGATCGTGTTGGTCGCCCGGCGCATGTAGGCCTTCCATGCGTCGCTGCCGCTCTCGCGCCCGCCGCCAGTAGCTTTCTCGCCACCGAAGGCTCCACCTATCTCGGCGCCGCTCGGACCGATGTTGACGTTGGCGATTCCACAGTCGCTTCCGTCGGCGGCGCAAAATCGCTCCGCCTCGCGAATGTCGGTGGTGAAGATGCTGCTGGCAAGTCCCTGGGGCACGCCGTTCTGCATTGCGAGAGCCTGGTCGAACTCGTCGTACGACAGCACGTAGAGCAGGGGAGCGAATGTCTCGGTGGCGACGATGTCAGTTTGGGCAGGCATCGTGACGATCGCCGGGCGCACGTAGGCAGCGTCGGGAGCATCGGACTCCATCAACCGGTCACCGCCAACCGTGACCTTTCCCCCATCAGCGCACGCCGTTTCGATCGCGGCCTGCATGCGATCGAACGCCGTGGACGTGATCAGTGGACCTACCAACGTTCCAGCGTCGAGCGGACTGCCGATCGGGAGCGTTGCGTACGCCGCTGACATTCGTTCCACGACTTCGTCGACACGCGAACTGTGCACAATGGCCCGGCGAAGTGAGGTGCACCGTTGACCGGCTGTACCTGCCGCGGCAAACGTCATGCCGCGCACGACCAACTCGATGTCGGCCGAAGGCGCAACGATCGCTGCGTTGTTGCCGCCGAGCTCGAGGATGCTGCGGCCGAAACGTGCGGCCACCACGCCGGCGACCTGTTGACCCATGCGCGTTGAGCCCGTCGCGCTGATCAACGGGACGCCGTTGTGGGCGACCAGAGCAGACCCGACCTCAGCACCTCCGAGCACGACCTGGCTGAGGTGCGCAGGTGCTCCGATTGCGCTTGCGGCCTGATCGAACAGCGCACTCGTGGCCAGGGCCGTCAGCGGGGTGAGATCACTCGGCTTCCAGATGACCGGGTTGCCGCAGACAACGGCAAGCGCTGCGTTCCAGCTCCACACAGCGACGGGGAAGTTGAACGCAGTGATCACACCTGTGGGGCCGAGTGGATGCCACTGCTCCATCAGCCGGTGCCCCGGACGTTCGCTGGCGATCGTGAGGCCGTGCAACTGCCGGCTGAGGCCGACGGCGAAGTCGCAGATGTCGATCATCTCCTGCACCTCGCCGAGAGCTTCGCTCTCGATCTTGCCCACCTCGATCTGCACCAGGCGCGCGAGGTCGGCCTTGTGCTCGCGCAGCAGGGACGCGAACTGACGGATCAGCTCTCCACGCAGCGGCCCGGGTGTCGTCCGCCAGGTCCGGAACGCAGTCGTGGCCTGGCTGACGGCCTGATCGACCGAGGTCGACGACTCGACACCGCCGATGGTCGTGCCTGTCACCGGGCTACGTGCCGGGTAGGCGCCGCGTGCAGCCAGGCCGGGTGCGCCGCACGAACGGAGCGCTGTGTCGGCCAGTTCGGTCAGGGATGTCTGAGTCGGCAAAGTCACGGCACCCATGCTGCCACGGTCCTGTGCGATTCGGTACCGGTGACGAGAGATGAGTCGGTACCGTGGCGGCGTGAGTTTCGCTCAGCAAGGTCCGCCGGCATCGGCGAAGCAGGTCGCATACATCCAGGCACTGATGCGCAAGGCCGGCTACGACGATTTCCGTTCCGCTCGCACTGAGTATCGCCTCACACCGCGTCAGGCACGGGGAAAGTTCACCAAGACCGAGGCGTCGGCGATGATCGATCGATTGACCTCGGTCGACGAGGACAACCCCACGGTCTCGGTCAGCGAGGAGCCCGACAGCCTCGACTCGGCGCAGGCCCTGCTGATCCGCGGATTTCCCGCCGGTGTGCTGGCGGATGAACTACGTCGTCGCGGATGGATCGTCAGCGAACCGGAGTAGTTGCTAGATGTAGCAGCGCGGCACGAAGATGGTGCTCGCAGGCGAGGCGCAGTTGATCGCGTCGGCGGCCAGGATCACCGCAGCGCAGGTGTAGGCCGAGACCTCGTCGACCGGAAAGCGGATCTCGCCCGGATAGACGAGACCTGTGTAGTACGCCCCGTCTCGGCGCCGGTGACGCCGCGTCCAGCGCATCAGATCGGTTGCCGTGGCCAGGTCGCCTATCACCGCGTGGGCGATGGCACACTCGGCGGTCTCCGATGCGGTAACCCACGGTTCGTCGCAGACGCAGCGGATGCCGCGCTCTTCCATGGCGAACTCCGACCAACCGTCCGCAAGACGGATCTTGGCCCGCTCGCCGGTGAGGCAGCCGGACAGGACGGGGTAGTACCAGTCCATCGCCCAGCGATCCTTCGGCTCGAAAACACGGGGGTGTTTGGTGATCATCAGGTTCAAGCGGTTGGCGGCGACGAGCCAGTCCGGTCGTGGTTCATTGATCAGTGCAGCGAGATTGGCCCCGCAACGTAAGGCGTGGGCGATCGACGAAGACCCGGTCAGCAAGGAGTAGCTCCACGGGCGATCGTCGTCCGTGCAGGCCCACAGAATCGTGCCGTCGTCGCGTCGCAACGACAGGACCCAGTCGAGCGCGTGGTGAACCGTCGGCCACAGGTGATCGACGAACGCCCTGTCCCATGTGCACAGCCAGTGGTGCCACACGCCGGTCGCGATGTATGCACAGACGTTGGTGTCGAGCTTGGCCTCTTCGACCGACCCGTCGGGTAGATAGAAGTTCCACCAACTGCCGTCGTCGCGCTGCATGTCGACGAGCCATTCGTACCCGCGCTCGGCTGCGGCGTGGAACCCGGCGACGTCGAGAGCCATGGTGGTCTCGACGTGGTTCCACGGGTCGCAATGACCGCCGGGGAACCAGGGGATCATGCCCGTGTCGAGTTGCAGCGAGGCGATCCATTCGGCCGTCTCGACGATCTCCTCGGCGGAGATCACGCCTTCGATGTCAGGCAGCCGCGGCATGGACAGGCGCCTTTCGGGCGTAGACGATGTAGCTCTTGCCGAGCATGGGTGATGCGGCGCGCTCGACGACCTTCATTGCCACTGGTTGCTTGGTGATCTCCCATTCGAGAAACCGCCTGTACGCGCTCACCAAGCGATGGTCGTCGCGCCGCACGCCGACGACACACTTCAGCCACCAGTAGGGCGAGTGCAACGCGTGAGCGTGATGACTTCCGGTGATGTCCAGGCCGGCGCTGCGTAGCTTGGCCTTGAGCTCCGTTGCGCTGTAGATGCGCACGTGTCCGCCTATCGCTTTCGGCGCGTGGTACTCATCGCTGAGCATCCAGTTGATCTTCTCGGGCAGCCACGTCGGAACGGTTGCAGCGAATGTGCCGCCGGGCTTGAGGACACGCGCGAACTCGGTGATCGCAGCAGTGTCCTCCTGGATGTGTTCGAGAACCTCGCTGGTGATGACGCGATCGAAGCTGCTGTCGGCGAACGGCAACTGCGTCGCGTCGCCCCGCAAGCCGCCGGCACACCGTTCCTCGGCGATCTCACCAGATTCTGCCATTGCCGCAAAGGTCGCCCGCGTGCCGGCTACCTCTCCCTGGGCGTAGTCGAGTACCACGACGTTGGCGCCCTGCAGAGCAAGCGCGAAGGCGTGCCGCCCGAAGCCCGCGCCGGCGTCGAGCACGAGATCGCCGGATCGGACACCGAGTTGATCGAAGCGGATCGTGAGCAACTACAGCCGTCCGTTCCGACGCAACTTCTCAAGGTTGTGGGGCATCGCCAACACCTCTCGGTATTGATCGACGGTCAGCTGCGCGCAGTGCTTCCAGCTCCACCGCTCCACTACTCGCCGTCGGCCTGCCTCGCCGATGCGCGCCCGCAGACCCGCGTCGTCGAGGCCGCGACGAATGGTGGCGACCAACGCATCGACATCGCCCGCCCTGCATTGCAGGACCGTCTCACCGTCGCGCCCGGTGACTTCCGGCAGTGCACCACCGTTGGTGGCGATGAGACAGATGCCCGTCGACATCGCTTCGACGGCGGGCAGGCTGAACCCCTCGTAGAGGCTGGGCACCACGGCCATCTCTGCCTCGGCGTAGAGCTCGACGATGCGCTCGTCGGGGACGCCGCTGACGAACTCGATGTGCGGGCGCAGACCGAGCTGGTCGATCAGGTCGTTGCTGGCGCCCTCGCGCGGCTTGCCGATTATGGTGAGCGTGACATCGCGTTCGGTGCGTAACTTGGCCATTGCCTCGAGCAAGTAGGACAGACCCTTGAGCGCAACATCAGCCGATGCCGTCGTGATCAATCGGCCGGGTCGGCGAACGACATGTGGCAGCGGTGTGAACAAATCGGGATCGACCCCCACCGGTACGAGCCGCATGCGGTCGAGGCTGACCCCCATGTCCGTGTGGATGTCCTTGATCGAGTTCTCACTGACTACGACGATGCGCGGCATGCGGCTGGCAACGCGGCCCTGCATCTTGACGAAGTTGTACCAACGACCGATCGAGTATCGCTTGCGCCACGTGATCGTGTGAGCCATCTCCAGCGCGCGATCACGCGTGATGGGATGGTGGAGCGTGACGATGGTTGGGATGAGCTTCTCGATGCCGAGGATGCTGTAGCCGAGGCACTGGTTGTCGTGAACCAGATCGAAGTCGCGCTGGCGCGATTTGAGAGCCATGAGCGCACGCATGCTGAACGCCAGCGGCTCACCGAACGTGCCGCGCAGATGGCTGAAAGCCTCGGCCCAATCAGCCTTGCTCTTCAACTCCCAATAGCCGGGGAAACGACCGGGAAAGTGGTCGTTCCACAGATCGAGACTGGGGAGTTGGTGCAGTTCGATCCGGTCGTCGAGGATCGGATATGGCTGACCACCGAAGACCTCGACCGTGTGTCCGAGATCGACCAACGCCTTCGTCAGGTGGCGCGTGTACACGCCCTGACCACCAACGTGCGGTTTGCCGCGGTAAGTGAGATAGGCGATCGAGAGAGGCGCGTCTGGCGACAATGCCGAAGCGCCGGCCGATGTGACGGCAGACATAAGTCCGTCAGGCTAGCGGTACGTAGTTACCGACCGGTAAGTGTCACAGGGTTGCAACGTGAGGTGCCGGTGGTCACGCCCAGCTGATCGTCATCGTCCGGGAGAGCTCTTCGCCGGGTTCGAGCCGCGCCGCGCCTGCGAGGTTGAACGCGTCGGGCGTGGCGGTCTGCGGTTCTATACACGTGGCGTGAGCAGGCATGTCGTACACAACCCAGTAGTCGCAGTCGCTGTTGATCGAGACCTCGAGTCCGTCGATCCACACGCGCGGCGTCGCCAGCGGCCCGGCGAAGCAGTCGTCCCACGGAGGCGGAGGCGGCGGGGCAACCGTGCGACCATCGGTGATGTAATCGTCATCGCGCAAGTACATGCGCTCGAACTGCAGATCGACGCGCTCGGGCTTCACGAACCATGGGTGCCAACCGATGGTCGCAGGCATCGCTCGCTCTGTCGCGCGCACGGTGAGAGTGCATATCAGCGAGGAGCCCGAAAGCGCGAACCGCTGGTCGGACTCGCCGCCCAAAGCCCATCCGAGAGGGCACGTCAGCGCGCAGCTTCCGGCATCACGATCGACCACGTTCCACGACTGCTCGAACCCGGTGCCGTGAATCGCGTGGTTCCCGAAGTTGATGGGCAACTGGTAGTCGACACCGTCGAACGTGAATCGGCCATTGCGCACGCGCCCCGCCCACGGCACCATCGGAAAGCTTCCCCATCCTGCTGCCGGCAGCGATGGGTTGCGGCCGAGTATCACATCGACATCGCCGACGGTCAGTGACGCGACCCGTCCTCCGTCGTCGGGGCTGACATGACATGTTGCTGATCCCGCGCGCAGTTCGATCACCGACCCATTCTGTACGGCAGACTCCGGTGATGCGTGGTTTGGTTCAAAGAGTGTTGGAGGCGTCTGTGAGCGTTGTCGCGGATGGCGACCGCGAGGTCGTCGGCGCGATCGGCCCAGGGCTCTGCGTGCTGGTCGGGGTGACTCACGACGACACCGAATCGGAGGCGCGCAAGTTGGCCGACAAGATCTGGGGTCTCCGTGTGATCGACGACGACAACGGTGTGATGAACCGGTCGATCGCTGAAGCCGGCGGAGAGGTGTTGGTCATCAGCCAGTTCACGTTGTACGGCGACACCAGCGGCGGACGACGGCCGAGCTGGATCAACGCGGCACGTCCTGAGCACGCCGAGCCGCTGGTTCAGGCAATGGTCGATCGACTGCGAGCGCTGGGTGCTGTGGTGGCCACCGGACGATTTCGTAGGGAGATGCAGGTCTCGTTGATCAACGATGGTCCCGTCACGTTGATGCTGGAGATATGACGGCGGGTGTAGCGCGTCGCCGCGCGAGCCATGCCTTTCCGGGCACGATCCACGACGCCAAGAAAGTCAGCAACGCAAGCACGACGAACGGTGTGTCGCCGATGCGGGAGTACCACGTGCTACCCGAGTTCAACGCGATGGTGCGGATGACGACCTTCTGCTCGCTGACCGATGTGCGATCAAGAACAGCGCCGTCTGGCGAGACGAATGCGCTGAAACCTGTCGGCGAGACCTGCACGACCCAGCGGCCGTTCTCGAGTGCCCTCAGCCGTGATGACGCGACCTGCTGCGACTGGAGGATCGTACCGGTGTAGCTCGAGCCGTTCGTCGGATTGAGAATGACAGTTCCTCCATGCTTGACCCCGTCCACAGCGCGGTTGCCGAAGAACACCTCCCACGAGATCACCACAGCGGCGCGCACCGAGGTCTTTCCAACCGGGATGTTGAGATATGCGGGACCCGAACCGGCGACTGCGTCGCGCGGAACGAGGTCGGTCGGCGCACCCAAGGCGTGAAGCAGGCCGCGCATCGGCATGTACTCGCCGAACGGAACGCGGTGAACCTTCTCGTAACGCGACACGATCTGGCCATCCGGCGTGACGACGGCTTGGGCATTGATGAAGTGGTCGTCAGGGGCATCTTCGGTGATGCCGACGGCGAAGGAAGCGCCGATGCGCGCCGCCTCTGCTGCCACCTCCGACAACTCACGGCTGCCCGCGAGCGCCACGACATCGATGACGTTCTCGGGCCAGACGACGAGGTCGACCGTGCCCGGTCGAATCGTGCGCGTCGCCGCCAGATGGCGTTCCATGACCTGTCGCGAGTCTGAGTGGATCGCGCGCGTGCCCTGCGGTCCGCCACCCTGGACGATCGCGACGCGCAGGCTCGACGGCTGAGCCGGTTCGGTACCGGTCGGGGCTATCGAAAGTCCCACGATCACGACGATGATCGCAGCACCGAGCCCGATCGCGCCGTGCCACTGACCCCGGTTGGAACGACCCCGGTTACGGGCCACCTGCGGCACGAATGGAGACGGGCCCGACAGTGCGAATCCGACTTGGAAGACGACCCATGTCAGCAGGAGCACTCCACCGAACCGCACGATCCCGATCAGCGGACCGTCGGCCTGACCGATCGGAAGGGTCGCCAGTGGTACGCCACCGAACGGGAAGACCAACCGCAGTGTCTCGGCGAGGGTGTGCGCGGTGGGCCTGCCGACCACGCGCCACGGCCCCTGCGGCGAAACCGTCGCGGCGAGGGCGTGCAAGCCGGCGAAGATCGCAGCCGCAAGCACGTACCCAGGTTTCGTCAATGACCACATCCATGCCATTCCGGGGTACATCCATGCCGCCCCGAAGAGCCACCCCCTGGCCGCTCGGGAGCGCCACGACACGGTCTCGCCCAGAGAGATCTCGAACAACGCGATGCCGACGAACGCGAGGGGCCAGAACCCCCACGGTGGCATCGAGAGGGCCACGCTGATACCTGCGACGATCGCAAGTGCGGCAGAGGTCGAGAAACGTGGGACCTGGATCGACATCTGCGAGCGACCATAGCCGCCGAGCAGAGATCTAGAGGGTTAGCCCTCGGGTGACAGGGCGAGGTGCACGACGATGCGTTGCCTCGTCGAGCCCGCTGGATGACAGGCGAAGAGCGTCGCGGTGTAATCGGGTGTCTGGTCTGCGATCCACAACGCGTCGGGGAAGACGATGTCGGTGCCGGTGACTTTGTAGACGAATCGTCCGTCGTCCGTGGTCAAGATGACATCGTCTCCGACGACGAGCTGGTCGAGGTTGCGGAACGGCTTGTCGTGGCTGACGCGGTGTCCGGCTATCACGACGTTGCCGAATTGACCAGGCATCGCCGTGCCCGGCCAATGTCCGGGACCGTGGTCCAGCGTCGTCAGCGTGATGCCTTCGTACATCGACTTGACCACGCCGATCGCCGGGATCTCGATGGTGCCCAACTGGGTCAGCGTCTCCGGCGCACGAGGATCGGCGGGAGGGCTCTCCGGGTTGGGCAACGTCTCGGCCACGGCCACTGCGGTCGTGGTGGACGATGTCGTGGTCGAGGTGCTCGTCGTCGTCGACGAGGTCGATGTGGTGGCCGAAGTCGAGGTGGCCGCGAGTGTCGTTGTCGTAGTTGCGACGCTCGCCGAGACCGCACCGATCGTTGCAGCTGTCGCCGCTGAGTTGTCGTCACCGCAGGCAGAGAGGGCGAGTAAGGCCGCGCAGCCCACCGCTATCGATCTACGCCGCATGAGACAGTCTGCCAGCGGATCAGCGCTGCAACACCGCGGCAGCCGCTAGTTGCCCCGACCGGATGCACGCCGGGATCCCGATGCCGTGATAGCTGGCGCCAGCCAAGGCGATCCCTGCGGGCAGCAATCCTTCTGCCGCGGCGACTGAGGCGCCGCGGTGTGGCCGATACTGCGGGAAGGCGTTCGGCCAACGGCTGACCCGCACCTCGGCCGGCTGCAGATCGATACCGAGATGAACGTTGAGCTCGTCCACGAGATCTGCCAGCAGTTCGTCGTCGGACAGGTGCAGCACTGGCAGGCCATCGCGGCCCAGCGAGACCCGGAGGATGATGCGATCAGGGTCGGCCCAGTGCGCCCACTTCTGTGATCCGAACGAGACTGCTGTCACCAGTCGCTGCTGCGGCTTGGGCACGAGATACCCGGAGAGCCCACGGAGTCGTTCGGGCCACCCGTGCGCGGGAATTGCAAGGGTCACGAGCACGACGCCGGCGGCGGGGAAGCAAGCCAACGTCGAGGACACCGAAGGCTCCGACGTAGCCAAAAGCGGCGCCGCAAAGCGTGCCGGGCACGCCAGTATCACGCCGTCGAACAGATCGCCGTCAACGCGCCACGATGCACCATCGGCGGCCAGTTCTCCGACGGCGGTGTTGCATCGCAGTTCACCACCTCGCGCAGCGATGACTGTCGCCACGGCATTGACGAGGTCGCCGACCCCGGCAGTCGGTGCGTAGAAGATTGGTCCGGACGCGCTGGGCTCCCGTCGCCTCGAAGCCAACAGCACGCTGCGCGAGCGGACCGCGACCTCGGCCAGCTGTGGGATGGCCACGAGGCTGAAGTCGTCGGTATCTGCGGCATAGATGCTGCCCACCAGCGGATCGACGAGACGTTCGTGGACCTCGTTCCCGAAACGCGACCGCACGTACTGGCCGATGGAATCTGCCTCCGAGTCCGTTCGCGGAAGCAGCACTTCCAAGGCGGCTCGCAGCTTGCCGCGGCGTGACAGCAGATCGGTGCGAGCCAGCCCGAAGAGGTCGGTCGGCAAGCCCAGCAACAGTCCCTCGGGTATGTCGTGCAGGCCGTCCCACCACACCGCCGCCTTACCGATCGATGGTGAGGTCAAGGATTCGCCGAGCGATACCTTCCTGGCAAGATCGACGGCCCACGGCACGCGGGCCAGGAAGGCGTCGGCACCTTCGTCGATCGCTCGGTGTCCGGCGAACGGAGTCGTCAGGATCACGCCGCCGAGCCGGCCCGTCGATTCGAACACCGTGACGCGCGCCCCGCAGGCCAAGGCGGCGTGTGCGGCCGCAAGACCGGTTATGCCCCCGCCGATCACGGCGATCTTCTTCGGCTCGTTCATGTTGCGCCGATGATGAGATCGGCCAGGGCGGCCATCACTGCGGGATCGTCGTTGACACACGGAGTGCG
>JANMMQ010000503.1:0-7530 GCA_031373465.1 Ilumatobacteraceae bacterium
ATGATCTCGTCGAGCCGATCGAGAGCAGTCGACATCGGAAGGTGCTCGTACACACGTTGACGAACAGCGAAGGTCGCCTCCACCGCCAGCGTCAGCCGAGTCACGACTCCGAACGCCCCGAGCCCGACCGTCAATGCATCCATCAGTTGCGGGTCGTCGTCTCGAGAGACCTCTACCAGATCTCCCGACGCGGCGACGATCTCCAGGCCGGACACTGCCGTTGCCAGGTTGCCGTTGGCAACGCCGGATCCATGTGTCGCAGTCGCGCACGCACCGGCCACGGATATGTGTGGAAGCGAGGCCAGATTGGCCAGCGCCCAGCCGTTCGCGTGCAAGATCGTCGCCAGCTCTCCGTACTTGACCCCACCGTCGACCGTCACCGTACGAGCCTGCGCATCGAGCTCGACCACGCGCGGCAGCTCCGACAACGAGATCTGATCGCCATCGGTGTCGGCGATCGTGTTGAACGAGTGACGGCTGCCGACAGCGCGAACTTTCGTAGCCGCGGCCACCATCGACTGCACCTCCTCGGTCGAGGTCGGGGTGCGGAAGTGCGCGGCGCGGTACAAGACGTTGCCGGCCCAGTTGCGTTCAGCCATGGTTGCCCCTCGCGAGTGCTGCTTCCTCTCGGACGGCAGGGTCCTGCCGGTAGAACGCGGACAGCACGCCATAGAGCTGCGCCTTGACCTCCCGGAAGTCGATCGGCCGGTCGAAGAAGACTTCGGTGGCGACGGCGAAGAACTCGCCGGGATCAGTGGCGCCATAGTCGTCGAGCAATGCGCCTGCCTCACCCCTGCGCATCAGCTCCAGCTCTGCTGCACACACTTGGATCCAACGTTCGAGAGCGACCCTGTCCGGCAACAGTGGTGTTCCATCGACGACGCCGTCGAGCATGTCCATCTTGTGGGCGAACTCGTGCAGCACGACGTTGTGACCTCGGCCCCGATGGCGTGCGTCGGCACGGACCTGGTCCCATGCCAGCAGGATCGGACCGCGATCGTGGTGAGCCTCACCGAGCAATGGTCGTGTCCCCGCGTCGATCATGCCGTGAATGGCAGTCGGTCGAGGGCCAGGGATGGCGAATGTCGTTGGATGGACGATGATCGTGGTGACCTTGCCGAAGTAGTCGGTGTCGAGACCGAGGACGAGCACCGCAGCTTGCATTGCGATGGTCACCACGACCTCATCGGTCAGCTCGAATCCGTTGGCCGCCTCCCATCGCTTGTTGGAAACGAGGTACTCGGCCAACTCAGCAACTCGCTCGCGCTCCGACTCATCGAGGATGTGCCAGTAGGCAACCTGATTTCGGACGATCTGCTCCCATGCGTCGGGGAGGTGCCTGCGTGGTGACATCGATCAACGAATGTACCCGCTGATGTTCCGGCGCGCCGGCAGTCCATTACTTTGGTGACTGCATGGAAACCTGGGCATTTTGCGGAGTTCATCCCGACGCTGCAAACGCTGACCGAGCAGTGCAGACCTTGTCGGTCAAGGCTGGGATCGAGGCGACGTTCGGTCCGTGCATGCCGCCAGATTGGGCGACCTACACACCGGCGGAGCCGGGCGAGAGGTACGTCGATCCCGACACCTACTTCCGGCTGACCGTGCTGAACGCGGCTGTCGGCATGAAGACCGTCGTGTACGACGCCCGGCTCTGGTCGAGCGATGCTGCGGTCCGCGATTCGGCGATCGCGTTCTGGCTTCCACACGTCGACTGGATACGCGCATTCGACATGGGCGATGAGTTCGACCCCGGCGGTAGTGAATGGGCCGTGCTCATCGCGCGATGGCGGATCATGATCGATCTTGTTCTTCCTGCGACCGGTGTCGGGCCGTTCACGAATCACCTCCCCTACGCGGAGGTCCTCTCGTTGGCGCTGATCGACATGCCCGAGCAACGGGCCCACCTCAGTTTCGACTCCTACGACGAGCCAACCGCGTTGGCGTTGGCGACCGAGTTCGACAGTCAGGTCAACCACTTGATGTGCGCCGTCAACACCTTGAAGCACGGAATCTATTCACCGACCTCAACGCAGATCACCAGGCACATGCACAACCTGCGCGCCGCCGGAGCCGACAGCTTCTTGATCTTCGGAGGTGCCACCCCGTATCTCGCCGATCTGTCACCCGATCCGGTGTTCGGACGTTCGTCGCTCTTCAATCGCAACGGCACCGCGACTGCGTGGGCCGGTGCCGTGCTGCGCGGCGCTCAGTGACCGCCGGCAATCAAACCCTGTTGATGTGCTTCGTGAACGTCTCCGGGTCGATGTTCGCACCGCAGACGATGAGGCCCACAGTCTGACCCTCGAGCCGGGCACGCAACGGGTACATCAAGGCGGCGAGCGCGGCCGCACCTGCGGGCTCGACAGCAAGCTTTGCCGCTCGGAACGTGAGCCGCATCGCGTCGCGGATCTGATCGTCATCGACCAGCACGACCTCGTCGACGAACTGTCGGTTGAGCGCGAACGAGTACGGCTCGCAGCGCGGTGCGCCCAGCGAGTCGGCGATCGTCCGGACCGCTTCGATCGCCTGTGGGGAGCCGGCCTTGAAGCTCCGGTTCAGACTGTCGGCGCCCTCCGGCTCGACCACGTACACGGCCGTCTTCGGGCTCATCTGCTTCACCGCGCATGCGACACCACCCGTCAGCCCACCGCCACCGGCCGCAACGATCACGGCATGCAGCGTGTCGCCGGCGGCGGTGACCTGGTCGATGAACTCCATCCCCACCGATGCAGTGCCAAGCGCCGTCTTCGGACCTTCGTACGGGTGCACGAACGTTCGTCCTTCTGCAGCTTCGATCTCTCTCACGCGATCGAACGCGTCGTGGACGTCGTCGACCAGCACCACGGTGGCGCCGAGCTCGCGGCAAACCTGAACTCTGAACGGGTTGGCATTCTTCGGCATCACGACCGTCGCAGTCGTGCCGAGTGCGCGAGCGCAGTAGCCGAGCGATATGGCATGGTTGCCGGCAGACACACCGGTGACGCCGCGAGACAGCGCGTCGGCGTCGAGGTCGAGCATGACCGACAACGCCCCGCGAGGCTTGAAGCTGCCGGTGCGTTGGAACAGCTCCTCTTTCAGCCACACCCGCGTGGTCTCGCCGACAGCAGCGGCGAGCGCGTCGTCGACGAGCAGACGAATTGGTGTGGTGACGACGAGATCGCCGAGCCGCGCCCGGTTCGCCCGGATGGCTTCGATCGTCGGGGCCTCGACGCCAGTTGTGACCATTTCAGTTGTTCCTGCCGTCCCGCCTACGCCTCGGGCTCGAGGATCACCACGGGGATCTGTCGGGTCGTCTTGGCCTCGTAGTCGGCGAAACCCGGGTAGAGGACCTTCTGTCGCGAGAACAGACCTTCACGTTCGTCGACCTCGGCAACGCGGGCTACGACCTTGGTCGTCTTGTCTCCGACCTCGATCGAAGCCCGGGGGTTGGCGACGAGGTTGTGGTACCAGTCAGGGCTGGTCGGCGCGCCGGCCTTGGAGGCGAAGACGACGTAGTTGTCGCCATCGGCGAGGTACATCACAGGGTTGATGCGTGCTTGGCCGGATTTCGCGCCCGTGGTGTGCAGCAGGAGAAGAGGAGCGCCCTCGAACTGGCCACCGACCTTGCCCCCATTGGTCCGAAACTCATCGATGACCTGCTTGTTCCAATCGTTGACCTCAGCCATTGGGCTCTCCCGTTCTGTGACGTTGTCAGGCTAACCGGGCGCGCTTGTCAGTCGTTGGCGAGGAGTTGGATGAGGCTCGAGGTGTCCCAACGGCGCCCGCCGCGGGCGATCACCTGCGCGTAGAACTGGTCGATCAAGGCAGTGATCGGTAGACGCGCACCATTTCGTTTGGCTTCGTCGAGCACGATCGCCAGGTCCTTGCGCATCCACTCGACCGCAAACCCGAACTCGAACTCGCCCTTGGCCATCGTGCGGCCGCGGTTCTCCATCTGCCAGCTCTGCGCGGCGCCATAGCGGATCACATCGACCACTTGATCGGGATCGAGTCCCGCCTTCTGAGCGAAGTTGATGCCTTCCGCCAGTCCCTGGACCACCCCGGCGATGCATATCTGATTGACCATCTTGGTCAACTGCCCTGCTCCGGCGCTGCCCATCAACGAGCAGGCTTTCGCATAGGCAGCAATGATCGGCTTGGCCAATTCATAGAACGCGTCGTCGTCACTGCCGCACATGATCGTCAGCTGCCCGTTCTCGGCGCCGGCCTGCCCTCCAGACACTGGAGCATCGACGAAGCCGACTCCGTGCTCGGCAGCCGCCTCGGCCAGCTCCATGGCGACCTCAGCCGATGCGGTGGTGTGGTCGACCAGGACGGCGCCGGCCTCGGCGCCTGCGAGCGCACCGTCAGGTCCGTAGACCACCTCGCGCACGTCGTTGTCGTTGCCAACGCACATCATCACGAACTCGGCCCCCTCTGCGGCCTCGCGCGGTGTCGGCACGGCCCGATTGCCGTACAGAGCCACCCACGCCAACGACTTTTCAGGTGTGCGGTTGTAGACAGTTACCTGGTGGCCGGCAACAGCGAGGTGGCGGGCCATCGGCGCGCCCATCACGCCGAGCCCGATGAAGGCGACAGAACTCATCGGCCCAGTCTTGCCGGTCACGAGATCACGAGCGATCACCCCGTCGTTCGGCCGGATTGGCGGCACGCCGACCGGCCATGATGGTCGGATGATCGACCACCTGGTGTACGGCTGTGACGATCTGTCCCATGCGTCCGAGTCGATCACCGCGATGTTGCGAGTTGCTCCGACACCCGGCGGCAGCCACGTCGGCAGGGGCACCCGCAACGAGTTGGTCTCACTCGGGGGCTCGACGTACCTCGAGGTGATCGGGCCGGATCCATCGCAACAGGCCCCGGAGGGACCGCGGCCGTTCGGCATCGACGTCATCGCCGAGCCGGCGCTCGTGGCCTGGTGCGTGCGACCCACTCGTCCGCTCGGCGAGATCGTCTCCGAGGCTCGATCGTCTGGCATCGAATTCGGCGAGATCGCATCGATGTCGCGGCGCCGGCCCGATGGGGTCCTGTTGGAGTGGCAACTGACCTACCCGCAGCTCGATGGGCCCTTCGGACCGGCATTGCCTTTCATGATCGATTGGGGAGGGTCCGCTCACCCGACCGACACGCTGGACTCTGCGGTAGAGCTCGTGGGGCTCGATGTGTTCCATCGAGATCCTCGACTCCTGCGCACGGCACTCGACATCGCCGGGGTTCATTCGGTTGTCGCGATCCATCAGGGCGAGCCTGCGTTGAAGGCGAGAATCGCAACGGCGCGAGGCGAGATCAGCCTGACAAGCTGAGCATCAGCTCGTCGATGATGGACGAAGGGGTGCTCGGGTGCATGAACACCACGCGGCCGACAGGTTCACCCTTGAACGTCGTGGGGGCGACGAAGGCAGTGCCCGCGTGCAGCAGCGCGGATGCCCACGCCTTCCATTCGTCCCTGCCCCAGCCGCTCCGACAGAACAGCACCACACCCAACTCGGGTCGCATGATCAGTTCCGTCTGCGGGTCCTTGTCGAGCGCGTCGGCCAGTTCTGCGGCGAGGGCGATGCTCTTGCGGATCGCGACTCGATGCGCTTCGACGCCGTGCAAAGCCAGAGCAAACCAGATCGGCAGCCCGCTGGCCCGACGTGTGAGCTGGTAACCGAGATCACAGGGGTTGTAGGCGTCGTCGCCGGTGCGCAACACGTCGATGTAGGGCCCGTGCTGCGTGTGAACCTGACGAGCGAGATGTGGATCGCGATAGACGAGCGCGCACGACCCACTCGTGGCGAACAACCACTTGTGCGGATCGACGATGAACGAGTCGGCGCGCTCCAGACCGGCGAACCTGCCATGCAACTCGGGCAACAGGAGCGCGGCAAGCCCGTAGGCACCGTCGACGTGGAACCAAGCGCCGAGCTCTCTGACGACATCCGCACAGCCGGCTAGGTCGTCGATGACGCCGGCGTTCGTCGAGCCAGCAGTTGCGACCACGATCCCGACGTCACTGCGCTCACCGACTGCAAGCCGTAGAGCGTCTCCCGTCATCCTGCAATCAGGTCCCGTCGGCACGATCAACGGCTCGAGACCGAGGATGTGCAGCGCATTGTCGACCGAGGCGTGAGCGGTATCCGCCACCGCGACAGCACGGCGCTCGCCGGCGCGATCGCGGCCAACCGCGAGCGCCGAGAGGTTACCGATCGATCCCCCACTCATGAAGCACCCCGCTGCGCCGGGTGGCATACCTGCATTTCGGCACAACAATTCGATCACCTGGTTCTCGGCTGCCACCGCACCGGCGCCCTCCAGCCAGGATTCGGCAGGGAAGTTGCCGGCAGAAACGATGGTGTCCATCCACACCGACGCAACCGATGGCGACAATGGGATGAACGCAAGGAAGCGGTCGCTGTCGAGACCGATGTTGTTGGGGGCGACCACCTGCTCGAAGCGCTGCCAAGCCTCGTCGAGGCCCAGGCCGGCATCGTTGACCGATCCGGCCAGCGCCGCATCGAGCGCCGGCTTGTCGCCGATCACACCGACCGCAGAACCGATCAGTCGCTGCTTGATCCATTCGAACGCGCGATCCGCGAGATCGCCGACCTCGCTGCCGACACCGTGAAGCGGTGCGCTCACTCGGGCGTCACGTATGCGGCGGTGATGCCGCCGTCGATGATCAGCGACTGGCCCGTCATCCAACTCGATTCGTTTGACGCCAGGAAGAGGGCACCGTTGGCGATCTCAGTCGGTTCACCAAATCGACCCATGGGGATGTGGACAAGACGACGGTTGCGTTTGGCATCGTCGGACAGGAACTTGGCGAGCAACGGGGTCATGATCGGGCCAGGGCACAAGGCGTTGGCGCGGATGCCCTGGCGGGCGTAGATCACGGCGATCTCACGGGTCATGGCCAGGACGGCACCCTTCGACGCCGTGTATGCGACCTGGGGAGTAGCCGCGCCCATGTGCGCGACGAACGAGGCGACGTTGATGATCGACGCGGCTTCGCCGGATTGCTGGGCCGACTCCTGCATCGCCGGGATCGCATACTTGCAACCCAGCAACACGCCGAGCACGTTGATGTCCATCGTCTTGTGATACGTCTCGACCGACGTCGTGACTGGGTTGTCGTCATCGCCCAGCATGACTCCTGCGTTGTTGTACAGGACGTGGAGGCCGCCGAAGGTCTCCACCGCATGCTGCACGGCTGCCTCGACCGAATGTTCGTCGGTGACATCGGTCCGCACGTACGTGGCCTCGCCGCCGGCGGCGGCAATTGCCTCGACGGCCTCATCGCCGTCGGACAGGTCGGCGATCACGACCTGGGCGCCCTCGGCGGCGAACAACTCGGCGCCGACGCGTCCGAGGCCCGACGACGCGCCCGTGATCAGTGCCACCTTGCCAGCCAGACGATTCATGGCGGCCTACGGTAGTGCACAGCCCAAACTGGAGAACCAATGACGACCTGGCGAGTGCTGACATGGAACATCCTCGGCTCGCGTCGTCCGAATCTCGAGGTCATCGCCGAGGTGATCTCGGCGT
>JANMMQ010000521.1:0-2293 GCA_031373465.1 Ilumatobacteraceae bacterium
GGCTCCGACCCGTAAACGTCGCCGAAACATCGGCCACAAGGTAGGCGGCATGGGACAGTTACAGAAGGTGAGTTGGCGAGCGGTGGGCTACTCCGCGCTCGGCATCACTGTCGCTGCCGCCTCTGTCGTCGCCATCATCAACAGCGACGGTGTGCGCCCGACCTCGCTCACCTCCAGCGCCGCCACCAGATGGCTTGTCGACCAGCTCGAGAACCAAGTGGTGCTTGTCGATGGCTTGGCGGGCCGCGTTGTCGCCAAGGTGAAGCTCGATGCCGAGACAGGAAGCGGCGACAACGTCGCCGTGCAAGGTCCCGGAGGCGCGTTCCTCGTCGCCCCGGGCCAGGGCTCCGTGCGCACGATCTCCACCGCGAAGTTGCAATTGGGCACACCGCAGACCGTCGGGTTGTTGTCCGAGGCAGGCGCCAAGTTCCGAGTCGGCACCAGTGGCCTGACGATTCTCAGCCCGCACACGAAAGAAGCCAGCGTCGTCACGGTCGACGACGTCACCCAACAGATCGATGTGCCCGAATCCGACACCTCGTATCTCGCCGCCGACGGCAGCATGTGGCTTCTGGCCAAGTCGCAGGCGACGCACGTCAACCTCGACGAAACCCGCACGACAGTACCGCTGGCAAACATCTCCGACAGCACGATGACCACGACCGTCGGTCCGCGCGCAGTGACGTTCCTGAGCTCCAGCCGAACGTTGCGCTGGATCGGCGGCAACGACGTCAGGCTCGATTCGCTCCCGAACCCCAGCGAAGCCGTCATTCAGCAGCCGGGCGACGACGCTCCCTGTGTGTGGATCGCCTCCGGCGACACGTTGCTGTGCGTCGGCACGGCGGGCGTCGATCGAACGCTGGAGATTCGCGGAATGGGCATCTCGTCCAACGATAGGCTGGCCGTCGCCGGCACGGCGGCAGCCGTTGTGCGTGGCGGGACCAACAAGGTCGATCGGATCGACCTCGAGGGTTCGACGATGGCCAACGACAAGGACACGCCGACCATCTCGTCCACCCCGACGATCACGGCCTCGGGAAACCTGATCTGGCTCGACGAGCCGAAAGGCACCCATGCGTGGGTTGTCCATCGGTTCGGGATCAACCCGATCACGAAAAATGACTTGAGGGCCGACACCTTCGACGCCCAGGGCCAGGTACAGGATCAAGGTCTCGGCGGCGACGTTCCCGCTGCGGGCGGGAGCAGTGACGGCGGAACCGACGCGGCGGACCACAGCGACAACAACGGTCGCGAGGATCCTCCGACGGCGGTCGACGACTCTGTCACGGCCCGAGCCGACACCACCGTCACGATTCCGGTGACATTGAACGACTACGACCCCGACGATGATCCGATCGCGGTCGAATCGGTCGGCCTCGGCCGGCAACCCACCCACGGCACCGTCGACGTGCTCAGCGGAACGTCGGTCTCGTACAAGCCGGAGCCTGGCTACAGCGGCCCGGACTCCTTCGACTACACGATCGTCGACCCATCCGGTCAGCGCGACACCGCCACCGTCAAAGTGCTGCTGTTCCCGCCCGGCAGCCCCAACCAGCCACCAATTGCCCGACCCGACCACGTCAAGACCAGGGTCGACCGCGGCATCACCATCGACGTGTTGTCCAATGACATCGATCCCGAACGCGACGTGCTGACCATCTCGACGTTCAGGCAGAGCGGCACGGCAAAGATCAGCGAAACGAAGGGTCCGACCGGCCTACCAGCGCTGCGGTATGTGGCACCCCCCACGGTAGGCATCTACACGTTCACCTATCAAGCCGCCGACCCGCAGGGCGGCACCAGTCTGAAGACGGAGGTGAAAGTTGACGTCCTCGGTGCTGACGCCGCCAACGATCCGCCGACCGCCAATCCCGATTCCATCCGTCTTCCCGTGGGCGTGCCCGCCGACTTCGACGTGAAGGCCAACGACTTCGACCCTGACGGCGACGAGTTGACCATCTCACTGTCGACCACTCGGACCAAAGGGATCGACGTGGCGTTGCACGGTCAGCAGTTGAGGATCACGGTGCAGCCCGGGGCGGAGAACCGGTCTGTCGTGTTGTACAACCTGTCCGACGGCAACAAAGAACACATCGTGCCCGGGAAGCTTCTCGTCATGAGGATCGCTGACACGGCAGAGAACAGTCCGCCTGTCGCCAACGCCGACGTCGAGCGCGTTGTCGTCGGCAACTCGGTCAAGATCCCGGTGACCGCCAATGATGAAGATCCGGATCACGACCCCCTGCGCGTGCTGACCGCCAGCACGCCGTCGGGCGGGGCAGGCACCGCAACG
>JANMMQ010000546.1:0-2287 GCA_031373465.1 Ilumatobacteraceae bacterium
GACCAGAACGTTCTTGATGATGTACTGGCCCGTCATCGTCGGAACGAGCGCCGACTGCCAGGTCAGCTCAGGGACCAGCACCAACGGCGCGCAGGCCACGGTCATGTGCACGATCAGCAGAGCAATCGTCAAACGCACCATCCGCGGTATCAGGCCCTCTGGCCATCGGCGGATACGCCAGTTTGGCGCTGGCAATGCTCTTTCGATCGAACTCATCGAGTCTGTCTTTCGCCTTCGCCCATCGGCTTGGGAGCGCCGTCGCGTATCTCGTCTTCGGGGCTCGCCCGACGAGATCGAGATCGTCGAGCAACGCCACTTCAACCCGGCTCATAGCTGCCCCGCGCAAATGAGCGCTTGATGAGGATTCCGTCCAATCATCATCCGTCCCTTTGTTGCTTCGCAACTTCCCTCACGGCTCCCGCTCAATGCAATTCTCCGCGTGGCCAAATGTGACATTTGCCCCGTACCGATGTCTGACGGGCCGGTCGTTTGGGGACAGACGTCTCGTGCACATCACTCGTATGGTTCAGCTTTCGCTCGGCGTTGTCGACGCTGTTCCCGAGGAGCGTCGTGCGCAGATGGCCGAGGAACGGCTGTTGCTCTTGTCGAGCGAGGAACGGTTCCGCCGGGTGCAGTTGACGCCGCACGACGAACTGTCTGAGGCCGCGGCCGAGATCCTGGTGAACATCGATCGGCTCTACTACGAGGGCCGTCTCGACGCGATGCTGTGCGGGCTCCCGACGTCGAACCCCTCCGCCGATCCGCTGAAGCTGTTGGAGAAGATCTCCTCACATCTCTCGGTCGACATCGGTGTCAACAACTACTCCGCCATGGCAACGACGTGTCTCGAAGCCGTGGCCGCCTGGGCGCAGGCCAACCCCAATCTGGACGGTGGCGATCCGGCGCCGCCGCTGTTGACGTGGGAACGCCACTCGGACCGGGCAGCCCTTGATCTTCTCGACGCGTCGATCGACGAGCGCTCCGATGTGGTCGACGACCCAAGCGACGACTCGCGGCCGACCGCACGATCGGGATGGAACCTGGCCGACTGAGTTGCCGCCGCCTACTCGTCCTCCTCGGCGAGCAGGATGAGCGAGAAGGTGGTGGGGCGTTGGTGGGAGAGCACCAGGCGTCCACCGTCGGATTCGGCGAGTGACCGCGCCAGCGCCAGACCTATGCCGGTTCCGGCGCCCTCACCGCGCCGGAAGATTCGCTCGGCCGTCGTTGCAACGAGGTCAGTGCCACCATCGACGACGTCCAGCGCGGCAGCGCCGGCCAGTCGCCGCTCGGACACGATGATGTCGCCTCGACCGTGTCGCAGCGCGTTGTCTATGAGCACATCGAGGATCTGGGCAACTGACCTGCTCGACCCCTCTGCAGTCAGCGGTTCGGCCGCCGCTACGGAGAGACGGCGGCCATGGGTCTCCGCTCGGTCCGTCCAGCGACTGACGGCCTCGTGCGCGGCAACATCGAGCCGAACCGTAGACATCGGTGGCATCTCGTCGCGGGCAAAGGCCAGAAGGTGCTCGACGATCTGGTCGATGCGGTGCAGATCCTCCAAGGCTCCTTCGAGCGCAATCGAGCCATCGACTGCCCTGGCCGCTTGGGCCGCCTCGAGGCGAAGCCTCAGTCCTGTGAGCGGGGTACGCAATTGGTGCGACACGTCAGCACTGAAGCGTCGTTCGCGGGCGAGCGCATCGTTGACCCGCTGCACACTGTCGGCCAACGCGCTGGCAAGAGTGTCGATCTCGGCGATGCCCGAGACCAATGCCGGTTCGAGTGGGCCGCCGTCTCCGAGTCGAGATGCTCGCGCGGCAAGATCGCTGACAGGGCGGGCCAGCCGGCGGGCCAGGCGGTTGGCGACCAGCCATCCAATGCCGAGTGCCGCCACTGCACTGGCGCCCATGACGAGCCAGGCGATGCGCGAACGATGCTCGACGCCTGCGAGGGGCTCGGTGAGGCGCAATGCCCCCACGACCTTCTCCGTGGCGTCGTCGATGATGGGCGTGACCACGACGATCTGGCCATCCGTAGCCGAGACCGTCTCACCGTTGAGGGCGCGTGCAATCGTCGAGTTTCCGGAGATCGGTCCATCACCGAACACCCGGTGACCCGCCGCGTCGTAGACAGTGAAGGGAGGTGGAGCATCGGGTTCGCTCGGAACGCGCCCGAGCTGTGTTGCGTCGATCGGAACCTGGATCTCGGCGAGACTTCGAGCGGCCGCGGCCTGTAGTTCGACGACCTCGGAATTGAGAATCGATTGATGAACAGCGATCGCCAACGGGAT
>JANMMQ010000017.1:0-7937 GCA_031373465.1 Ilumatobacteraceae bacterium
CGCCGGAGCGCTACACCGCTGCAGTGGGGGGCGAGTTCGACGGGGTCGTGACACAGGAGCAGGCTGGACCTCCGCGAGTCGCCGAGGTCTCGTCGCTGCCGGGCGTCGAATCCTCGGAGGCGTTCACCTTCGTGTTCGGCGGTATCACCCACGCCGACTCTCCCCACAGCGTCCCGAGCGCCTTGGTGTTCGCCGGCACGCCGCGTGCACTCGGTGCGCATCTGATCAGCGGACGGCTACCCGACCCCGAGAGCAACAACGAGTTCACAGTTAACCGGACCTTCGTTGCGGGCACCGACATCGCGCTCGGAGACACCTTCGAGCTCGTGACGTACACGCAGGAGCAAGGCGACACTGGCCGCTTCGGTGTGGACCCTCCGAACGGGCCTCACTTCCCGGCAACGCTTGTCGGCGTTGTCGATGGGCCTTCGACGCTCGAGGACCAAACCCCAGCTGCACAGTTCTCGCGAGTCCTGCTCGACACCCCGAACATCGGCATCTCGCAGACGAGGATCTCTGTCAACCTGCGCCCCGGAGTCGGCCTTGAAGAGTTTCGCAGTCAACTCGACACGCTGCCCGACAGTGGAACGCTCAGTCTCGCGTTCAGTCCGCTGATCAGCTCGCAGTTGCGCCGAGCAGTGAACACTCAGGGCCGTGGGCTGTGGCTGCTCGCCGTCGTGGCCGGAATTGCGGCCGTCGCCGTACTCGGTCAGGTGATCACCCGTCAGGCGCGTCTGGCCGCCAGCGAACGGCTGCCCCTCTCCGCATTGGGGTTCACCGATCGGCAACTGCTGCTGGAGTCAGCCTGCCGAGCCGCTGTGCCGATAGTCGTTGGAACGGCTCTCGGTGCGATCTTCGCGCTGATGGCGTCCGGCAGTTTTCCCACAGGGTTCATCCGGGCCCTCGAACCCTCGCCTGGCGTTCTCGTTCTCTGGGGTGTGCTGCTTGCCGCAACCGGACTGTTGATCACTGCGTTGGTGGTGTGGACGTTGACCTCGTTGACCCTTTCGCGTTGGACGACTCGCGCCCTGCGGCCGTCTCCGACGCTCGACGCATTGTCGAGGCGTGTAGGTAGCCCGACAGCCGCTGTCGGGTTGCGGTTCGCGTTCATGCAATCGGGAGGCGAGCGCGGATCGACACGTGCTTCGTTGATCGGCGTCTTGCTGACAGTCTGCGGACTTGTCGGCGCGATCACCTTCGGTGTCAGCCTCGATCGGCTCGTGAACGAGCCGTTCCGTTACGGCGTGAACTTCGACGCCAACTTCGGTGACAACGGTGGCAATCAATTACCGGACGGCTTCCGCGAACGACTGGACGCTGACCCGAACGTCACCTCGCTCGCGCTGTTTGCCGGGAGTCAGGCAAGGGTGGGCGGTACCACTGTGCCGTTGCTCGGAGTCGAGGCGGTCCGTGGCAACGGCGCACCGACGGTTCTCAACGGACGCCTCCCCACTGCTGACGACGAGATCGCGTTCGGTCTTCTCTCGGGAAGCGACGTTGGCGCGCGCGTCGGCGGCGACGTGACCATGAGCGGACCGACAGGATCGCAGACGTTCCACGTCGTCGGGCTCGTCGTGGTTCCTGGCCTCGGTGCCAACGAAGGCATCGGCGAAGGAGCTGTGGTCACACTGGGCGGATTGTCACGGGTCGATCAGAATTCTGCCGTGACCTCGGCGGCGGTTCATTTCCGGTCGCGGAGCGTCGCCTTCAACGACTATGGCGCCGAGTTCGGCCTGACGTCGGATGAGACTCAAACGTTCAAGCCAGCAGCGATTACCAACGTTTCTCGTGTTCGAGCAATCCCGTTTGCGCTTGCGGCAGTGCTCAGCGCGCTGGTCGTGCTGACCGTCGCCCACATCATGTTCACCTCGACTCGGGCCCGACGCAGAGACGTTGCCATCCTCCGGTCACTCGGAGCGGACCGTGGCTGGATCACCCGCGCGGTCCACTGGCAAGCAACGACGTTCACGGTCGTGCCCGTCGCCGTCGGTGTTCCGCTCGGCTTCATCATCGGACGCATCGTGTTCGCCGCGTTTGCGAACAGCATGGGAGCCGTCAATGATGCCTCGTTGCCCATCGCCATCGTCATCGCCGTCGTAGTGGGCGTCCTGGTCCTGGCCAACCTTGTCGCGGCAATACCTGCGAGGAGAGCACGACGCATGCGTCCAGCAGTCATCCTGCAGACGGATTGAGCAGAACCGCGAGGCAAGTCAACCCATCGAACACGTCGGTGAACCGCGTGGTAAGTGGCGAGCAGCCGATGCGAACGATGTCGGGATCACGGAAGTCCGTGATGACTCCTTTTGCGCTGAGCTCGGCCACAAGACGCCTGGCCAGTGGATGGTTCACGGCCACGTGGCCGCCTCGTCGCGCAGGGTCTCGTGGGCTCGAAGTGGCGAGGTGGAGCTGATCGCACAGGTCGATCGCGAATCCCGTGAGAGCGCGAGCTTTCGCTGCGATGGACTCGATGCCGGCCTCGACCGTGACGGCGATCCCCTCCTCGGCGGCGGCGAGGGCGAGGATCGACGGCGTACCCAGCAACACTCGCCGGATGTCGGGCTGCGCGCTGAAGATCGGGCCCATCTCGAACTGGTCCATCTGGGCAAACCAGCCCCAGATCGGCTGCGGCAAGGTCGCCTGCAGTTCGGCGGACACGAAGCTGAAGGCCGGTGAACCTGGCCCGCCGTTCAGGTACTTGTACGTACAGCCGACGGCCAACTGCACGCCGGCTGCGGACAGGTGCACCGACAGCACGCCGGCGGCGTGGGACAGATCCCACAGCGACAGGCAACCCGCTGCGGTCGCCTTGGCTGTCTCTTCCGCCAGATCGGTGACCACCTCTGCAGTGCGATAGTCGACGACCGATCGGACCACAACGGCAACATCGGCGAGGTGTTCGAAGTCGTCACGCACCTCGAGGCCCCGCGCAGTTGCTATCCCGTCGACGACGTAGCGATCAGTCGGAAAGTCGGCCGAGCTTATGGCGATCGCGACTCGGTCTGGTCGGAGAGCGCACGCTGCGTCAACCAGTTGATACAGGTTGACGGTCGTCGAGTCGTGAACGGCCACCTCACCCGGGTTTGCGCCGATGATCGGCGCAAGGCGATCGCCGACTCGCTGGGGCATGTCGAGCCAGGAGTCCCACGAGCCGATCAACCCGCCGGCCCACTCGTCGTGAAGCACTCTCTGCAGTCGGTCGACGGTCCGCCGCGGCATCATTCCCAGCGAGTTCCCGTCGAGATAGACCAACGACTCGTCCGCGATCACGAACTCGTCGCGCCACGACGAGAGTGGATCATTCTCATCGAGAGCAAGCGCATCTGCGCGGGAGAGCATTCGAACGCCTACTCGACCAAGCCGGTGAAACTGGAGTGGCGCACATAGCCCTCGTTGGTGAACTCTGCGATCTCCACCGTGGCCCGCAGTTCGGGACGTACCCAGATCGCGTCACGCGAATACTCCCTAGGCGGCAGCGCGATGAATGGACAGGTATCGGCTCGCAGCTTCTTCAGTCGCGCGGTCAATTCGCGCAGCGTGCGTTGGTTGAAGCCGGTACCCACACCTCCCGCAAATCGCAAACCCTCCGGCTCCGGCACGCCGACCAGCAGCGCGCCGAACGTGCTGTCACGATTGCCACTTCCCGGCCTGTACCCGCCGATGACGACCTCGACGGGATACCTGTTCTTGACCTTTCGCCAGTTCGGGGTCCTCTTGCCCGGCTGGTAGACGCTTCCGAGCCGTTTGGCCATGACGCCTTCCAACCTGCTCTCGACGGTGGCCGCGACCAGTGCCGAGCCGTCGCCGACACGGTGCGCGGGCACCATCCAATTCGACCCGGCCTCGACCAATCCGGCGACGAGCTCCCGACGTTTTTCGTATGGCAGCCCGATCGTGTCGTGACCGTTGATCGACAGGACATCGAAGGCGTAGAAGGCCACCTGTGTGGCGTGCTGCTGCATCAGTTCGAAGCTCGGCCGACCCTCGCTGTCGAGCACCACGAGCTCACCGTCGACGATTGCCGATTCGGCGTTGACCGACCAGGCGAAGTCGCAGAGCTCGGGGTACTTCGCGGTGACATCGATCAGGTTGCTGCTCTGCCAGCGTGTCGCGCCGCCGTCGACAAATGCCAGCGTGCGGTAGCCGTCGTACTTGAGCTCGTAGGCCCAGTTCTCGTCATCATGTGGCAGGGTGCCGATGGCGGCTTTCATCGGTGCGACGGGATATCGCAGTGTCATCGTCGTGGCAATCTGGCCGAGACCACGCCGTCCGCCTCGAGCCGATCGAGTTCGGCGTCGTCGAGCTCGAGCAGGTCGCCCAGCACTGCACGGTTGTCCTCGCCCCGATAGCGGGGCTCGCCGCGCAATCCGACATCGGTGCTCGCGAAATGCCACGGCGAGTTGGGTATCCGAATCGTCCCGCTTCCTCGATCGCTGACGTCCACGACCACGTCGCGCGCCCTCGCCCATTCCGTGTCGCAGACCTCGCGAAGGGACCGGAGGGTGCCGGTGGCCAGACCGTGCTCACCCATGGCGGCCTCGATGATCTGCGGCGTCGCGACCTTCGCCGCCCACGCGCGCAGCACATCCACGATCTCTTCGAAGTGAGCCACGCGCGATTGCACGTTGACGAAGCGCGGATCGTCGACGAGATCGGGCCTGCCGATGGCCCGCATGTACCTCTCGAACGTGCCGCGTTCTGCGGGGTGGCCGCTGATCATCACCTCCTCGCCGTTGGCTGCTGTCAAGACCGGATACGCACCTGGCCCGAAACTGCGGATCCACTCGGGCTCGAGCTCACCGTCCCAGAGCTGGTCGTGCGCATGTTCGTTGACGTACAGCATGGTCTCCGCCATCGACACCTCGATGCGGTCGCCGCGACCCGTGCGCTCGCGGGTGAACAGCGCAGCGAGGATGGCCGACGCGGTTTCGAGCGAGGTGTACACGTCGGCGTGGCTGAACGGGTCGTTGGCATATTGACCGCCGCGCGCATCGCCTTGCGCCTTGGTGATACCGGTCTCGGCGCCGACAACGGGGGCGTAGGCGCGACGCCCCGACCACGGACCAGTTGAGCCGTAGCCGTTGATCGACGCATAGATGACCCGTGGGCTGTGCGCAACGACAGCGTCGTACCCGAGTCCCATCCGGTCCATCACGCCCGGTCGGAAGTTCTCCACGATCACGTCGCACTGGGCAGCGAGGCGCAGCAGCAGATCGACTGCCTCGGGCTTGCGGATATCGAAGCTGATGTTTCGCTTGCCGACGTTCTGTTGCACGAAGTACGTGGCGAGGCCGTTGACGCGCGGATTGGTCATCCGGGTGATGTCGCCCTCGGGCGGCTCGACCTTGATCACCTCGGCGCCGAGGTCGCACAGCATGCGTGTCGCATGCGGTCCGCTGAGCACACGCGTGAAGTCGAGCACACGGATGCCATCGAGCGGCCGATTGGTCATGTGGCCAGGGTAATTGCCGCGATCACTAGCCTCGCATCGTGCACGACGACCTCAAGCTTGTTGAAGCTCGCATCGAACGCGAGTTGTACGAGCGGGTGCTGCCGGCCGTGTACAGCACGGCCATCCCTTTGACTGTCGCGACGTGGGATGCCCCGGGCGAACCGGTGTCGTTCGACGCGGCGATGCATGGCGAGTTCCGGCCGTTCGCGATCGGCGACCATTGGAGCAGGCCGTGGGGCACGACGTGGTTCCGTTTCACGGTCGACGTCCCGCCCACGATGGTCGGGCCAAACCTCGAAGCGGTCATCGATCTGGGATTTCATCAGGACGCCGCAGGGTTTCAATCCGAGGGGCTGGTGTGGATGGACGGCAGACCTCTTCAGGGAATCCATCCCCGACGCACCGGCGTCCCTCTGCCCGAGATCGGTCAAGGTGCGCTCCAGTTCTTCGTCGAAGCGGCGTCGAACCCGGCGTTCCCGGGCTACAGGCCGTCCCAGCTCGGCTCGCTTGCCACGGCAGGTGACAAGCCGCTGTACCGATTGCGGAAGGCGGCCTTGGCGCTGCGCGACGACACCGTGTTCGGGCTACTCGTCGATGCCGACGTGCTGTTGGGGTTGGCGCGGGCTCTCGCACTCGACGACCCCCGACGAATCCGCGTGCTGCGCTCGTTGGAGACTGCCTTCAACGTTCTGGATCTCGAAGCTGTCGCCATCACTGCAGGCGTTGCGCGACGACTGCTGCGGCCGGCGCTCGGTCTCACGGCGCGCGCCGGCGCGCATCACGTCGTCGCCGTTGGTCACGCTCACATCGATTCCGCATGGCTGTGGCCGATTCGTGAGACGCATCGAAAGTGCGCTCGCACGTTCGCATCCGCCGTTCGGCTGATGGACGACTATCCCGACTATCACTTCACGTGCTCGCAGGCAGTTCAGTACGACTGGATCGAACGAAGTCATCCGACGCTGTTCCAGGCGATCCGCGACAAGATCAGCGCCGGGCAATGGCACCCTGTCGGTGGCATGTGGGTCGAGCCCGACATGAACCTGCCGAGCGGCGAGAGCATCGTGCGCCAACTGGTCTACGGGCAGCGCTACTTCGAATCGCGCTTCGGTCTGCGCAGCACGGTGATCTGGATACCCGACGTGTTCGGCTACCCAGCCACGTTGCCGCAGATCTTTCGACAGGGCGGCTGCTCGCGGTTCGTCACTCAGAAGCTCAGCTGGAACAAGCAGAACGTCTTCCCGCACTCGACGTTCTGGTGGGAGGGGCTCGACGGATCTCGGGTTCTCACACACTTCCCACCGGTCGACACGTACAACGCCGAGATCACTCCGGCCGAAGTCGTCCAAGCGGAGCACAACTTCAAAGATCACGGCTGGAGCTCGTGGTCGTTGATGCCGTTCGGTCACGGAAACGGCGGAGGTGGACCGACGCGAGAGATGATGGAACGCGCCAGGCGAATGGGCGACCTCGACGGCGTTTCGCGAATCTCGGTCGGGATCCCCGAGGAGTTCTTCGCCCACGTCGAAGCCGAAGTGACGACGGGAGCCCCCGTTCCCGTGTGGACGGGCGAGCTGTACTTCGAGATGCACCGGGGGACGTTGACGTCGCAATCCGCGACGAAGGTCGGGAACCGGCTGTGCGAGCGACTGCTTCGCGAGGCCGAGTTGTGGTGGGTTGCTGCCGGTGGCGCATCGCCCGACCTCGCTGTCGAAATCGAAGGTCTCTGGAAGGACGTGCTGCTGCAGCAGTTCCACGACATCATCCCCGGCTCATCGATCGCCTGGGTCGCAGCCGATGCCGAAGCTGCCCACGCAAGTGTCGCCGGGCGGCTCGAAGAGATCATCTCCGACGCCATGACCGTGATCGCTCCGGCCGGCGTGTCCGTTGCAAACGCGGCGACACACGACCGGCGCGAGGTCCTCGTCATCGACGGTCAACCATCGATGGTTGAAGTCCCCGGTTGCGGAATCTCGCCGTTCACTTCGGTGCCCGTCGAGCGCGGTGTCGTGGTGACCGACCGTTCGATGAACAACGGCCTCATCGCGGTGTGCTGGAACCTCGACGGCGAGATCACTTCCATCATCGATGTCGCCCACAGTCGTGAGGTGTTGCCTGCGGGTCGACGCATCACACTCGAACTGGCCCCCGATCATCCGGTTGTCTACGACGCATGGGACGTCGAGTCGTGGACGCGTTCGCTCGGTTCGTCGATCACCTCGACTGTGTCGGTCGAGCTCGTCGCCCACCACCACCTGCTCGCGGAAGTGGTGGTGCGGCGGGAGTTCGGACGATCGACGCTGACCCAGACCTACAGGATGCGCGCCTGTTCGCCACGACTCGACATCACCTTCGACATCGACTGGCACGAGGACGAAAAGCTCCTCTCGCTTGCGATACCGATCGACGTGACGGCCCGGGACGCCGTCTGCGACATCCAGTTCGGCCACGTGAGGCGCCCGACCCACGTCAGCAGTTCGTGGGACGC
>JANMMQ010000019.1:0-18078 GCA_031373465.1 Ilumatobacteraceae bacterium
GGATCCATCCCGTCTTCGTGCGATGCGCTGCGCAGTTGATGAGGATCGTGTCGCCGTCGTAGTCGAACCACATCGGCGTGAGGTTGGCCCGGCCGCCGGGACCGACGATGCCGAGCACCTGCGTCACCGGATCGTCCATCAGCTTCTTGAACGACGGCTCGAGATCGGCGAGCGACCCAACGGTCGTGCGATCACCAACAGCAAACTGGCCCGGTTGCGTGCCGGCGGAAACGTCGCGGAACTTGGCAACTTTGATACTCAACGTCTACCCCCATCGGTGTCGGTCGCCCCGCGGCGAGTATATGTGCGCGTACCGAACAGGCTCCCGTCGGAGGTCAGCCGCGGGTCGCGGCGATCAGCGGTGCATACGACGATGGATCGATACGGGCATCGACGAGGCGCGGCGTGTCCCACCCTCCGGAGAGGACGGCGGCAACTTCTGCGGCGTTCGTGACTGCTACCGACTCGAGTCCCATTGCCGATGCAACCTGTGCGTAGTCCACCGGTGCGAATCGCACCGCAGCGGCTCCGCCTTGCCCCGGCTTCTGCTTCACCTCGATCAGGCTCAGCGCGGCGTCGTCGAACACCACCACGGTCACGGGTAGTTGCAGTCGCGCCAGCGTCTCCAGCTCGGCCATGGTCATCGCCAGGCCACCGTCACCCACCATGCACACCACCGGACGGTCAGGCCTTGCCAAGGCTGCGGCGATGGCGGCGGGCAATGCAAAGCCCATGGTCGCCAGGCCGTTCGAGATCAGCAGTTGCAACGGCGCGAGAGCCGGCCAGAACGGCATGATGGCAAGGAAATGAGCACCCGCGTCGACGGTCGCGATCGCCTGAGCCGGCGCCGCGGCGATGACTGAAGCAGCCAGTTCGAGCGGGCCGAACGAGCCTGTGGTCGTGCCCGCCAACACCGCACGCGCCTCGGCAAGCGCCTTTGCACCGGAGTCCGGGCTCCATCCGGTGGACGCACCGATGATGACGCGGTCGAGCACGGTTGCGAGCGGCCCGATCACCTCGACGGAGATGGGCGCAAGGGTCGCGCATGCCGGCTGTTCGGATATGGAGATCACCGGCACGTCATAGCGCCACGGGGTGGGCATCGGCTCGACCTGGTCGAAGCCGATCGCCACGATCAGGTCGGCCTCGAACAGCAGCGTTGCCTCGATCGCACCGCTTGTGAACAGCCCGGCCTGTTGAGGATGGCCTTCCGGAACGACCCCGATGGCCTGGTACGTCGTCAACACCGGGCACCCCAGCCGCTCGATCGCAGCGAGCACCGCATCTGCGGACGTGTTCGCTTCGACCCCGACGATCACCACGGGCTTGGCTGCACCGCCGATCATCTGTGCGGCGAGCGCTACCAGGTCGTGAGCGGACTCGGGTGGGGTCGTCGATGACGGCGCCAGCATCTCGTGACCGGTCGGGTCGTAGTCGAGATGAACAGCACCCGCCGGACGCGAACCAGCCAGATCCAGTGCGGCGCGCACGGCATCTGGCGCGTTTCCTGTGGAAGCCAAGCGGCCGGACCACTTGGTCACCGGTGCGAACATCTGCTGCTGGTCGAACCGCTGATGTGCGAACTCGCTGCGACGCGCGCTGGGAACGCAGTCGGTGACGACCAGGAGCGGGAAGCGATCGAGCGTGGCCTGCGCCGCGCCGTTCACGGCGCACGCTGCGCCCGGACCCCGGGTGGCGATAGCCATACCTGGCCTGCCGATCAGCACGCCGTAGGTGGCGGCCATCATGCATGCCGTCGTCTCGCCATGGGTCAGGACGAACCGAAGTCCGGCGTCGACGACCGCGCCGACGACCTCGAGGTTTGGCCCGCCGCCGGGAAAGCCGAACACGACATCCGCGCCTCGTTCGCGCACGCCTTCCGCCAACACCTTCGCCAACCCGTCACTCATGCGAATGGGACGCTATTCGACCGGCTCTGGCGAGACGACCATCGGCGGAGCGCCTTGAAAAATCTTGAACGCTTGCTGCGCGATGATTTCGTTGAGCAAGGAGGACGTGATGGTCGAAAATAAGCCCAAAGTCAAACAGGGTCGCTGGACCGCGGAGATCGAAGGTGACTTCGTGGTGTTCATCATCGGAGCGCGCATCAATTCGAAGAGGCAGGCGTTCAAGGCGGTTGTCGATCTCGGCGGCCGAAGAGGGATGAATCACATGCTCAAGTATCTGAGTGATCATCCGGAGAAGGGACTGCTCGGATACCAGTGGATGGGCTCCGCCAACGTGCAGTACTGGCGATCGTTCGAGCAACTGGAAGCGTTCGCCAAGGACCAGGACGATCCGCATCTTGACGTGTGGCGCAAGTATTGGAAGCGTGTCGGCAAAGACGACCGGACTGGCATCTGGCACGAGACCTACCTGGTCCGCAACGGCGAGTACGAAGCGATCTACGGCAACACGCCGCCGAGAGGCCTCGGCAAGGCGAGCCGGCTCGTTCCGGTTGCCGAATCTGTCGGCGCTCGCCAGCGATTGAAGGCCGCCACCAAGTAACGGTGTCCCGGTGGTGGCCCTACACGCCGCGAGGGCCACCACCGGATCTATGGCACCGGGTCACACGTCGACAGAGACCTACCAGTAGTGGGCTCTACCGCCGATCTTGCGGCCCGAGCGGCCGAGCAGTAGCAGGATCAGGCCTACCACCAGAACAATGATCCCGGCAGTCCAGAGAATTCCAATGCTGGTGACCACGCCGAGGAGCAGGAGAACAAGGCCGAGAACAATCATGGCCGTCGCGTACCCCCTCCCGGCCGACTTCAAACCTTCCCGGTCGTACGGTGTTACTGAAGGGCCCTTCAGCGTGCTTCAGGACGCCCTCAACCGGTTCTCGCCATCCTGAAGGTGCAACCCCTCAGAAAGGCAAGACAATGTTCAGCCCAGACGAACCCAACAGCGTCGCGGAACAGCACGGCTGGCCGGCTCCGGCCGGAGCCGCACCCGTCGACATCGACTTACCACCACCGTCCCCGCACGATGGACGCACAGCCCGACGTCGGTCGGGACTCGCGGCACTCGCGGTCCTCACCATCGCTGCCGGCACCGTCGGAGGTGCCATCGCCGGCAGGAGAGCGGACCCAGTCGCGTCTTCGACGACCACAAGCGCCGCCGGCATCAACACGACGTCGGTGTCCAGCAACGCGCCGCCCGACCGGCAAGACGTTTCGGCGTTGATCAGCAAAGCGCTCCCGGGCGTCGTCAGCATCAGCGTCGAACTGAACGGCGCACACGCGGCTGGCACCGGATTTGTCATCAGCAGCGACGGTGAGATCGCCACCAACGCCCACGTTGTGGCCGACGCCACCAAGATCGATGTCAAGTTCGCGGACGGATCGACTGCTGCGGCGAAGGTGCTGGGCGTCGACCGCACGGATGACCTTGCCGTGGTGAAGGTCGACAAGGCCGGGCTCACAGCGCTTCCCCTCGGCAAATCGTCCGACCTCAGGATCGGAGAACCGGTCGTGGCAATCGGCAACGCGCTGGACCTGACCGGTGGTCCGACCGCAACCGAGGGCATCGTGTCGGCTCTCGATCGCACGATCGACACCGCTGACGGTGAACACCTGACACACCTCGTGCAGACCGACGCCGCCATCAACCCGGGCAACTCCGGCGGGCCACTGCTGACGCTCGATGGCGAGGTGATCGGCATCAACTCGGCCGGGTCCCAGGACGCGCAGAACATCGGCTTTGCGATCGCGATCGACACGGCGCGCCCGATTGTCGAGCAGTTGCAGCAGGGCAGGACGATCGCCAAGGCGTACCTCGGCGTGTTGACCACCACGATCGACCCGACAGTCGCTGCGCGCAACGGTCTCAGCATCGATCACGGTCTGCTGATCGTCGACGTGGCCGGTGATTCCGCGGCTTCAGCAGCCGGGCTGCAACCCGGCGACGTGATCGTGTCGATCAACGGCCAGGCCACTGACGACAACACCGTTCTCGGAGATGTGATCCGCAGCACCGGCGCCGGCAAGGTCGTTCACCTCAAGGTGTTCCGCAAGGGCACGACAATCGACGTCGACGCGACTCTTTCGACACACGCCGCCTGACCTAGAGCTCGACCACCGGTGCGCCGGCGCCGGTCACCGGCTCGCGTTGGCCGAACACGGCAGCACCCAGCGCGCAGATAGCGAGGGTGACCAGCAACGAAGCCATCACCGCTGTGCCCTGCGCGGCGGTGAGCTGGTTTGTCGCAAGACCGATCGACACGACCGACGCAGGAACACCGAGCTGGGCAGAAGCCATGAGCCCCATGGGCAGCGGCAGGCGCCATACGGCGCCGGCGATGATGTGAATTGCCACAGCCAGGCCAGACAACGTGGCGCCCAAGATCAGCGCACGTGGTGAGGCGAACAGTGCGCCGAGGTCGATTTGGGTTCCGAGGTACACGAAGTACAACGGAATCGCAAAGCCCTCACCGATTCCGACGAGCTGCTGGGCGACGCGCTGGGGCTCGCCGAGTAGGGCGACAACGAGACCGACGGCGAACCCTGCAATCAGAATCGACGTGCCGAATCGGTTGGCCAGCCAGGCGCAGGCGAACAGGGCAAGCAATGAGATCCGCAGATCCAGTCCCCACTCGCGCTTGTGGGACATTTCCCTCAATCGGCACACGGGGGCGCTGCTTCGCGCAGCCTTCGCCGCAACGAACATGAACGCCGCGGCAAGTACCACGAGCAACCCTCCAGTCAACACACGTACGATGCTGCCCGTCGCCAGCACGAGGGGAAGTGCCAGGACCGTAGCCACGTCGGCGACAGCGATCCACACGGTCGTGACGAGCGCCGCTCGGTCGCGCTCGTCGAGCTCCTGCAGCACAGGCAGGGCGACCGCACCTGAGCTGGTCGCGAGGATCACGGCGAGAATCGCCGGGCGGTCGAGCCCCACGCTCGAGGAAACGAGCACAGCGGCACCCACTGCCAGCAAGCCGACGGTGCCGGCGACGGCGGCTCCCGATCCGAGTGCCGATCGCAGCCGTCGATCGCGTACCGGCACATGTGTACCGACGATGAACATCAGCAACGCGAAGCCGATCGCGGCCAACCCGGTCAGCAGCGGGTCGCTGGGATCCACCCAGCGCAAGCCGCTGGTTCCGATCGCGACACCCGCGGCGATCTCTCCGAAGACGACTGGTAAACCGAACCGTCGCGGCGATGCCAGCACCGGCCCGACAAGGCCAGCCGTGACCATGAGGGCGAGGGAACCGAAGGTGCTCATGCGGAAGATGGCGGAGGTGGGAACCAGGCGATGAACTGTGCGCCGGTGTCGACGGCTGTGGCCGCGATCGACCCGCCGAGTGCAGTCATGATCGAACGAGCAATCGCCAGACCCAATCCGCTGCCACCGATGTCGAGCGATCGCGCTTCGTCGAGCCGCATGAAGGGTTCGAAGATCCGCTCGCGGTCCTCTGCAGGGATTGAAAGACCGTCATTCGTCACTGACAGGATCGAGCCGGTGCCATCGCATGACACCGAAACTCGAATCTCGGCCGTGGCATGTCGCTCTGCATTGTCGAGGAGGTTTCGCACAACTCGAACCACTGAATCGGGGTCGGCGGCGATCTCAGCCTTGTCGATCGAGGTGTGATAGCGGAGGTCACGCTCCGGGCGCCGCAGGGCGACCTCAGCGGCCACCACATCCGATAGCTGGATCGGCGTCGCCGCCGATGCCTGCATCGACCGCGAGCGGGTGAGCACACGTAGATCACGTGTGAGCTCCTCGAGCCTGGCCACTTCGATCAACGAGTCCTCGGCGACCTTCGCCCACTCCGTCCTATCAGGGTACGCCAGCCCCACCTCGAGCTCGATTCGGATCGTCGACAGCGGGCTTCGAAGCTCATGGGACGCTGCGGCCGCGAACAGCTGCTGCTGGCTCGAAGCCTCTTCGAGGCGGTCGAGCATGCGGTTGAGCGTCAACCCCAAGTTGGCGATCTCGTCGTCGCTGTTGCTTGCCTTGACCCGCCCAGACAGATCGGCCGCCTCGATTCGATCGACCTCAGCCCGCATCGCGTCGACCGGCGCGAGAGCACGCGCCACTACCCGCGATATCACCACTGCCGCGATTGCAACAAGCAGGGGCAGGCCGATCAGCAGCGAGTTCTGCAGGTAGTGCTGCGCACGACGCGCCGCGTCGAGTGAGGTGACCGCATAGATCGTGAGCGGACCGAATCCGGAGTCCACCGTGCGAGCCACGATCCGGTACTCCTGACCAGGCACGGCGGAGATGACCTTGCCGTCGATCGTTGCCCTCGTCTCTCCGCCGACGGCCGGTGGATCGATCACGTCGAGTCGCGTGGTCAGTGCGAGGCCAGGGGTCACCGCGACAACGCCCCCCGACGCATCGACGACCTGGACTTGGCCGACCTCACGGCCCGTCGCTGCGAGCACCCGAGGCAACAGCCCCGCGTGGATCAGCGTTTCGACCTCATCGACCCGATCGACGAGCAGCGATTCGGCATTCGAAGCCAGAGCTCGACGCACCAGACCGGCCGCGGCGAACGCCCCGATGGCGAGGGCGACTGCCAGGACGAACGAGGCTCCGATCGTTGCGCGCGAGCGAACCGACGAACGCCACTTAGTGCGCACGCACACCCATCCGATACCCAGCACCGCGGACCGTCTCGATCGCCGTAGAACCAAGTTTGCGGCGCAATGCCGAGACGTGCACCTCGACGACGTTGTCGTCGCCGTCGAACGCGAAGTCCCAAACATGCTCGAGGATCTCCGACTTCGGTACCACCTCGCCCGCACGACGCATCAGATACTCGACGACGGAGAACTCGCGAGGCGTCAACTCCACCGGAACACCCTCGACGAGGCAGGTTCGCGCCGCGATGTCGAGCTCGATGCTCCCGCACCGCAGGACCGGAGGTTGCGAGGCGTTACCCCGGCGCAACAGCGCTCGCAGACGCGCCACCAGCACAACGTACGAGAAGGGCTTCGACAGGAAATCGTCGGCGCCGGTGTCGAGTGCCTCGGCTTCATCCAGCTCACCGTCTTTCGCAGTCAGCATCAGCACCGGCGTCCAGATCTGCTTGGCGCGAAGTTCGGCACAGACCTTGTAGCCGTTGAGGCCGGGCAGCATCACGTCCAGCACGATCGCGTCATAGGGCTGCTCGCCGGCCAGCCAAAGACCGTCCGTCCCGGTGCTCGCAACGTCGACGGCAAAGCCCTCCGCTTCGAGGCCTCGCTTCAACGCTGCGGCCTGACGCACCTCGTCTTCGACCACGAGTACACGCATGAGGTCAGTCTCACACGTGCAAGCTGAAGACGTCTTCAGCTGTCTTCAGGAAGCTCACAGCGGTATGCGTCCACACTGATCTCGGCTCGCCCAGCACCAGTCGAAAGGAAGTAAACGTGATCACCACCTCTCTCCTCCCCAACGGTGATGTCACGGTCACGTTCATGATCGACGACGACCGCCCCGTATCCGTCGTCGGTGACTTCAATGACTGGAACCCTCTCAGCGATCCATTCGTCGAAGAGCTCGACGGTCGTCGGTATGTCACCGTGTCGTTCCCAACCGGCACGGTGACATGCTTTCGATACCTCGCCGAGGGTGGCGAGTTCTTCGACGACCCGGCGGCCGATCGCATCGAACCGAACGGTTACGGCCAGACTCACGGAGTGCTGGACGAGTCGCTGTCAGGTACGCGTTATGAGGCTCGCCTCAAAGCCAGCTAACAGACGGGCGAGGTTGCGGTCGAACCGGCCGACATCACGGGCGTGCGAATTGATCCTCGACCACAGTCGCGCCAGGCCCATCTCGGACACCATTCCCGCCAACGCAGGGTATTCACCTTCGACCAGCAGAGCGCCGATGTAGTCGACCATCTCGCTGTCTCTCGGCTCGTCTTTGAGGTTGTTGCGCTCATGCAGGCAGAACCCGAACACGTACTCGTCGACAACGGTGATGAGGTCCAGCTTGTCCTCGAACTCCGCATCGAGTGAGGCGAGAGCCTGCCATGACTGATCGAAGTGGCGCATCGCATTCGGCCCGATGTTGGGGTCGTCGGTGATGTCGAGGATCCACGGATGGCGACGCAGTGCGTCGCACGTGCGCCTGGCGATGGCCGTTATCGCGGTCCGCCACTCTCGTGGCCGGCGCTGACCAGCCGGCAGCACGACCTCGCCGAGAAACGCGTCGACGATGAGCGTCAGCAACTCGTCTTTGGTGCGGACGTAGTGGTAGAGCGTCATCGTCCCGGCGTCGAGCTCGGCGGCAAGGCGGCGCATCGAGACGGCCTCGAAGCCCTCTGAGTCTGCGATTCGGATGGCAGCAGCGGCGATGTCGTCGCGGTTGAAGCGCGGCTTTCGGCCGACGCCATGGTCCCTTGTCCACACGTCGAGGGTCTCGAGGTGTGCAGCCAGTCGGTCCGGCGTCTCGATGTGCTTGGCAGCCTTCGCTGAGACCTTGTCGGCCTGCTTGTCGATCTTGGAGTTGATCTTCTCGGCATCCTTGTCTAGTACGAAGGCTTTCTTCCGATAATCGCTTGCCACGTCGTACAGTGTACTGTTAATATTATTCGTACTATGTACGAAACTTCGGTACAACATACGCCTCCAATCGCGACTCAGGCCGGGGGTATCACCGCCACCGGCCTCGGCAAGCGGTTCGGCGACCTGTGGGCTCTGCGCAACCTCGACCTGCACGTCGCCCCGGGGACGGTGCTCGGCCTGCTCGGGCACAACGGCGCAGGCAAGACCACCGCGATTCGGATCCTCACCACGCTCAGCCAGCCCACGGAGGGCAGCGCGACCGTCGCTGGTCTCGATGTCGCCCATCAGGCCGCTGCGGTCCGCGACCGGATCGGTGTGGCCTCACAGCAGTCCACCGTCGACGGCTTGATGAGCGCCCGGCTCAACCTGCTGACCATCGGGCGCCTGCGCGGCATGTCTAAGGCGGCGGCTCGTCAACGTGGCGACGAGTTGCTCGAGCAGCTCGATCTCACCGAGTTCGCCACAGCTCTGGTCAAGACGTACTCCGGCGGCATGCGCCGCCGGCTCGATGTCGCCGCAAGCCTGATGGGCAACCCCGAAGTGCTCTTCCTCGACGAGCCGACGACCGGCCTCGATCCGCGAAGCCGAGGCGATCTGTGGCAGTTGCTCGGTGACCTCGTCCGCGAGGGCACGACCATCATCCTCACCACGCAATATCTCGAAGAGGCCGATCGCATGGCCGACGACATCATCGTGCTCGATCACGGCCAGACCGTGGCCCACGGCACGCCCGACGATCTCAAGGCGCGCATCGGGGACGATCGCATCGACGTGAAGGTGGCTGCACCGAGCGAGCTCGTCGCCGCAGCCAGCGCACTCTCCGCCTTCGCCGACAGCGACCCGACGTTCGACAGTGAAGCGCTCATCGTCACGGCTCCCCTCTTGGCCGGTGTACGTGTCATCGACGTCGTGCGTGCGCTCGACGAAGCCGGCATCGACGCTGTCGACATCACCCGCCGCGAAGCAACCCTCGATGAGGTCTTCCTCGCCTTGACCAGTGCACGTGGTTCCAGCGAGGAGATCTCAGCATGAGCAACACACTGATGACCGACGCGACCATCTTCGCCCGACGCAACCTCGAGCACATCCGCCAGGTGCCCGAGAAGCTGACCAACGTCACTATCCAACCGCTGATGTTCGTCGTGCTATTCGCGTACGTGTTCGGCGGGGCGATCAAGGTCGACGGCGCCGGGTACAAGGAATATCTCATCGGTGGCATCCTCATCCAGACGCTGGCGTTCGCGATGATGGGACCGGCAATGTCGGTTGCCACCGATCTGCAAGAAGGTGTGATCGACCGCTTCCGATCCCTGCCTTCCCGCCGATCGGCATATCTCCTCGGCCACTACCTCGCCGAAATGCTCGGATCGATCCTCACGATCGCCATCTTGCTTGGTTCCGGTCTCGTCATCGGTTGGCGCACGCACGCACCGTTCCTCGACGTGCTCCAGGCCTTTGCGCTACTCCTGGTGTTCGCCTCGGCGATCATCTGGATCGGTCTGTGGTTGGGCATCTTGGTGCGATCTCCCGATGCGGTGATGGGTATCGGCTTCGTCATCATCTTCCCGCTCACCTTCATCTCCAACGCATTCGTGCCGATCGAGTCGATGCCCAACGTCCTGCAATGGATGGCGTCCATCAACCCGGTCAGCGTGCTGATCGCCGCCGTGCGCACGTTGTTCGGAAACCCGGTCTCGCCTGTCACCAAGCATGTGTGGCCGATGGACCACCCAGTGGCTGCGGCGTGGGTGTACAGCGTTGCGCTGGTGGCGCTCGGCTGGGTCATCGCCCAACGCCGGTACCGGGCCCGCACCACGGACTAACCCGGTCAGGGCGTCATGGCATCACGGCGGCGCGGCGGCGGCGCAGGTGGTCGCGCTCCACGTCGTTGGTGGCGAGATCGATCGCCCGGTCGAACTCGGCAGCCGAATCCTCGGGCCGATCGAGGCGTTCGAGGAGGTCGGCCCGGGCGGCGTGATACAGGTGGTAGTTGTCGAGTTCGAGATCGTCGATGATCGCCAGTGCCGAGGCAGGCCCATCGAGCTCTGCGACCGCAATGGCGCGATTCAGCGCAACAATCGGGGTGGGCGTCAAGCTCAGCAACTGGTTGTACAGCTGGACGACCTGTGACCAGTCCGTGACTGCGGAGGTCACAGCGTCGGCGTGCACGGCAGCGATCGCGGCTTGGATCTGATACGGGCCCGGCAGGTTGCGGCGCAGGCACGCGCGCACGAGGGCGTGCCCTTCGTCGATGAGCGAGCGCGACCAGAGCGATCGATCCTGGTCACCGAGACGAACCAGCGACCCGTCGGCGGCGGTGCGTGCCGGGCGGCGCGCCTCGGTCAGCAGCAGAAAGGCCAACAACCCGTGTGCCTCCCCTTCGTCGGGCATCAACTTGACGAGCAGGCGAGCGAGGCGAATTGCTTCGTCGCACAGGTCGTCGCGCACCAGCGCATCGCCGCTGGTTGCGATGTGGCCCTCGTTGAAGATGAGGTACAGCACCGCCAGCACGGCTCGCAGCCGGTCGGGTAGCTCGGCGTCGCCGGGTATGCGGTACGGGATGTTATTGGCACGAATCTTGCTCTTCGCTCGAACCAACCGTTGAGCCATGGTTGGCTCCGAGACCAGCAGCGCCCGAGCGATCTCCGGTGTCTGAAGCCCGGCGATCAAGCGCAGCGTCAACGCGACCTGCGCCTCGGGGCCGAGGGCAGGGTGGCAGCAGGTGAAGATCAGGCGGAGTCGGTCATCGTCCACCGGTCCCACCTCTGTGACTTCATCGGTGCTGTGCAACAGGAGCGCTTGCTGTTGACGATCGTCGCGTGACGATTCGCGTCGCAGACGGTCGAGCGCGCGGTTGCGAGCGGTCGTGATGATCCAACCCGCAGGACTGGGCGGCAAGCCGGATTGGGGCCACCGCTTGACGGCGATCTCGAAGGCGTCCTGGACCGCTTCCTCGGCGATGTCGATGTCACCGAAGAAGCGGACCAGGCTGGCCACGGCCCGGCCTGACTCAGCGCGGAACACGCGCTCGATGTCGGTTGCACTGACTGCTCCAGTCATCTGACCCGGTCAGCTGGCTGGTTCGTCTTGGAACGGGCGCACCTCGACGGGTGCTCCGCAGGCCTGCGAACCCTCTGCGGCCAGCTTCAGTGCCTCGTCGAGGTCGGGGGCCGTGACGATCCAGAATCCGCCGAGCTGCTCCTTCGACTCGGCGAAGGGACCGTCGCTGGTCAGGACCTCACCGTTCTGGGCCCGCACGACGGTTGCGACGTTGGCCGGGTGCAAGCCACCCGCGAACACCCAGTTTCCCTGCTTTTGCAGCTTCTGGTTGAAGGTGTCGACGTCGGCATACATCCGCTGGATGACATCGGCGGGTGGCTCCTCGGAACCTTCGACCATGTGGACGGACAACAGGTACTGCGTCATTTGATCTCTCCTTGTTCACGACTCGGCGGTCACCGGGTCTCGTTACCCACCAAACGAACGTCCATCGTCCAAATCGACAGCACCACCAGAAATTTTCATGAGCCCAGACTCAGAGCCGTCGGCCCATGAAAGCGATCAGCCGGGTCTGCTCATCGGCGTCTGCGGGAACCTCCACCCGAGGTCCGTAGTGGCCGCTGGCTCGCAGCATGTCGTCGTACGGTTCCATGCCGGTGATCATCCGATGGACCTCATCGCCGTCGAGCTGCTCGTCTCCGCCCGTTGCGCGCGCCACGTCCCAGGTGTGAACCAGCACGTCTCCGAGGATGAACGTGGCGATTGCATCCTCGAGGGAATGTTGGCCGGCTCGCGGATGACTGAACTGGCTCGCGGCCGTGTCGGGATCGTCCAGCAGCCCCTGGATCCAGTCGGTCACCGTCTGCCACGCCCCCGACGGATCGTCGTCGACCGATGGTCCATAGGGCGCCTCGACGCCGGCACCAGCCGTCAGGAACGGCGGCATCCAGTCGACCATGTGGCGGACCACATCTCGTGCGACCCAGCCTTCGCACGGTGAGGGATCGTCCCACGCCCCGTTTCCTACTGCAGCGACGCGCTGCGTCATCTGTGCGGCAACTCGGCGGTATCGCTCCGAGATCTCATTCATGTTGTGCCCTCCTTCGGTAGCGTCCGGCTCGGTGAATCAGTCGCAGATCGGTGGGTTTCTACTACAGGTTGGCCACACCTCCGAGTTCGACCGGTCGGTGCTCACGCTCGCTCGCGAGCTGCTGGATCTGGTATTCGAGGGTGAGATGACCGATCATGATTGGGAGCACGCACTCGGTGGCATACACACGGTGGTCTGGCACCGGGACTCGATCGTGGGTCACGCATCGGCCACCCAACGTCGGCTCATGCACAGCGGCCGCTCGTTGCGCACCGGATACATCGAAGGCGTCGGCGTGCACCCGAACCGCCAACGTCAAGGCATCGGCGGCAACATGATGTCGGTGCTCGAGCATGTCATCGACACCGCCTACGACATCGGCGCGCTCGGCGCCACCGACGAAGCGGTCAGCTTGTACTCGCACCGCGGCTGGCTCAGATGGCAGGGCCCGACTTCCGCGTTGACGCCGTCCGGTGTCGTGCGCACGCCAGACGAAGACGATTGCATATTCGTGTGGCCGGCAGGCAAGGCGTTGGACATCACCGGCGAGCTGACGTGCGACTGGCGCGACGGCGACGTGTGGTAACACGTCAGTTCGCGGGAATGGTTCGATAGGGAGCCGAGGTGGGTACCAAGAACCCAATGTCTGAATCGCGCCGAATGCGGTGGCTGGCGCGGGTGCTGATTTCAGTGATCATCGCCGCCGCGTCATCGCCACTCGTCAGCTCGGATCAGGTCGCGCACGCGGTCACTCCGCCGGTCGATGCGCCGCCCGTTTCACTGATCGGCGATTCGACGATGGCCGGCATGGCGTGGAACTCGACCACCGGCAACGATCCGCGCGACATCGTCGCCGGGTCCTATCGGCTGACGTTCGATGCCGAGAGTTGTCGTCGCGTCGTCGCCGCCAGCTGTCGGGGTCGTTCTGGCACCGTCCCGCTCAGCGTTCTCCCACTGATGCGAAGCACGTTGAACGGACGGCTCGGCGAGGCGATGGTCGTGATGGCCGGCTACGACGATGCGACGCTGGCGACCGCTGTTGACCAGGTGATGACTGAGGCCGAGGCACAGGGAGTGACGCAGGTGCTGTGGCTCACGTATCGGACCAACACCGCCTACGTGTTGCCGGGTGGCGTGGCCGCGAAGGACCTCTACGCGATCCACAACAGCGACCTGGCGGCTGCGGCGCAACGGCACAAGTCGCTGAAGGTTGTCGACTGGAACGCGTACTCGGCGAATCGACCCGACTGGTTCGCGTTCGACGGTGTTCACCTCACGCTCCCGGGCGCCAACGCACTGGCGACCTTCATCAAGAATGCGCTCGACGCGCTGCCCGGCATCGGTAGGTGCCGCTCTGCGAACGCGCTGACCGGTACTGTCGACACCGCTACTGCATCGCCGGCCGCCGGCACCGATCCTGCCGGATTCGTGCCGTTGGCTCCGAGGCGCGTGCTCGACACTCGTGACGCGGCTCAGGGTGGGGCCGCCGGCATGCTCGGTGCCGGGCGCACAGTGTCGATCGACGTCAGCAGCATCGTGCCGATCGACGCGGTGGCTACGGTGCTCAGCGTCACGGCAACCGGAAGTTGCGTCCCCGGTTATCTCACGGTCTTCGCGTGCGGTGCGCGACCACCGACGTCGAACATCAACTACGAGGTCGGTCGCACCACCGCCGGTCTGGTGATCACCCCGATGACCGACGGCAAGGCGTGCATCTTCGCCTCGAACCCGACCGACGTGGTCGTCGACATCATGGGTGCATTCAAGCCGACCGGCGATCGCTTCCATCCGATGGCCCCGACCCGCTGGATCGACACCCGCGGTGGCACGGTGCAACTTCGCGACATCACCGGAGCGCGCACGGCACAGACGCAGACCGAGCTCACCATACGCGGACAGGGCGGAGTGCCGGAGGATGCAACAGCGGTGTGGTTGAACCTGACCGTCGCCGACCCCACCGCGCCGACCGTCCTCACCGCCTACCCAGGGCCTTGCGGCACTCCTCCACTGTCATCGAACGTCAACGCCCGATCGAAGCATTCGACGGCCTCGTCGGTGCTCGTCGGGATCGGCACCAACGGATCGGTCTGCGTGCTGACGTATGCGGGGAGCTCGCACATCGTCGTCGACGTCGCCGGATGGTTCGGTCCCGGTGCCGGAGGGCTCTCGTACCGCCCGGCCGACCCCGTGCGCGAGCTCGACACCCGCCTCAACGGTGGGCAGCCCACGGCCGCCGAACAAGCAGTGCACGCAGACGGGGTCTCGGTCTTCAACGTCATCGCCGTCGACAGCACCGCCACCGGTTTCGTCATCGTCCGGCCCTGCGGGTCGAGCCTCCTCAGCTCGTTGATCAACACGACAAGTGCCGAGGACACCGCCAACCTCATCGCTGTCGGTGGCGACGCCGCCGGCCACGTGTGCGTGCGGTCCAACATGAAGTCGCACCTCGTCGTCGACAAGGTCGCCACCTTCACGCCGTAGCAGGCAGACAAACGGCCCGGCGGGTGGTCAGTGCTCGGCGACGAGGTCGGGTGAGGGGCGGCCGACCGCTGCAGCGCCGATTGCATGCGGGTTGCCGGAAGGCAGCTTGCGATAGACGATGGCGGCGGCGAGCAACGTGACGCAACCGGCGATGATGGCGGCGAGGTGCATGCCGGAGACAAACGCTTCACGCGCGATCGAGGCCACTTGTGTGCCCGTGGGGCCCCCGACCTGGGAGCCGGCGCGCAACGCACCTGCCAGGCTCTCGCTGGCCTGGCCCTGGAGCGGGGCCGGAAGGAGGTCAAGCGCAGGGGCCAACCGCGTGTCGTACCGCGAGGCGACGAGACTGCCGAGGACGGCGACGCCCAGTGCGCCACCGAGCTCGCGCGTGGTGTCGTTCATTGCCGAGCCGACGCCTGCTTTGCCCAGTGGCACGGCCGACATGATCGAGCCCGTCATGGAGGGGATGCAGGTGGCCATGCCGGCGGCCATCACCATGACGACCAGCACGACCTGGATGTAGGGCGTGTTGCTGCGGGCGATCGTGAACAGGAACATCCCTGCCGACATCCCGATTAGCCCGGTGGCGACCGCGACGTTGGTACCCCAACGGGCCGCGAACTTCGGCGAGTTCGGCGCGACGGCCATCATCACCGCGGCAAACGGCAACTGCTTGAGGCCGGCCTCCAACGTGCCGTACCCGAGCACCAGCTGGAAGTACTGCGTGAGGAGGAAGAAGAAGCCGAACATGCCGAAGAAGACGAGCGTGATGACGCCGGCGGCCACTCCGAACCTCGGATCGAGGAAGTACCGCAGGTTGAGCATCGGCTTGGTGTTGCGCAGCTCCCACATCAAGAACGCCGCGATCAGGACAGCGGAAGCGCCGAACCACGCCAGACTGGAGCCGCTTGCCCAGCCGCGACTCGGCGCCTGGATGATGGTGTAGACGAGTGATCCGAGCGCTGCAATCGACAGCAGAGCACCGATCGGATCCAGTCCCTCCGGGTGTGGATCCCGCGACTTCGGCAACAGGATGTACCCCGCTGCGAGGGAGAGGGCGATGATCGGCACGTTGACGAAGAACACCGAGCCCCACGAGAAGTGCTCGAGCAGGAAACCGCTGGCAACCGGGCCCACTGCGGCACCCCCGCCGGAGATGCCGGCCCACACTGCGATTGCCTTGCCGCGCTCGTGAGGCGGGAAGACGTTGGTGAGGATCGACAGCGTCGCCGGCATGATGAACGCAGCCCCGACACCCATCACGGCTCGGCCGATGATGATGGACGACGCACTGTGGCTGAAACCGGCGAACAACGACCCTGCGAGGAACACCGCGAGACCGCCCTGCAGCGTGCCCTTGCGCCCGAAGCGGTCGCCAATCGTGCCTGCAGTCAGGAGCAGTCCTGCGAAGACGAGCCCGTACGCGTCGACCATCCACTGCTGAGCGGAGATCGATGCGTTGAGCTCGCGGGCCAAGGTGGGAAGTGCCACGTTGAGTGCTGTGTTACCGACGATGACGACCATGAGGCTGGTGCACAGCACCACCAGGATCTTCCAACGACGTGCGAACACGGCGGGGTCGATGTCGATCTGAGCCGTATCAGAGCCTGGCTGTTGACCTTCGCTCACAGTTCCTCCTTGCCCGAACGCTACGAGACCGTATCGGGCGACTCCGGCCGTTGACAACCGAATTTGACGTGATGTGACGTGTTTGACATCAGTCACACTTGGCGCCACACCTGGGTATATGGTCTCTGCGCTACGATCTGGTAGCGATGGTCGAATCGATGCAAAGCCGCAGCCAACGGGTCCGTCAAGCTGTGCTCGATGCTACAGCTGACCTCGTCGCGGAGGTAGGGGTCGAGCGCACGACGATCGACGAGATCGCCAGTCGGTCCGGCGTCGCCAAGACCACGATCTATCGCCACTTCGCCGGCAAGGAGGTCCTTGTCGTCGAGGCTGTGCATGCCTGCACGTACATCCCCGTGATCACCGACACGGGTTCGCTGCGCGACGACCTCATCTCGTGCTTCAGCGGCACGACCAAGGCCTCGTACGACGGGCGGCTCGGCGACATGATGTTGTCGCTGATGGATGCAGCACAGCGCGACCCTGAGCTCGGTCGCCTCGTGCGCGCCCAGACTGATCAGCGCCGCCGTTTCGCGACCACAGTCATCGAGCGCGCGGTTGCTCGCGGCGATCTGGCGGCCGACGTCGACGTCGACCTATTGGTCACACTGCTCGCCGGCCCATTGATCTACACGAAGCTCGTTCGTCGCCAACGGGTTACGGATGAACTGGTCGCCGCCGTGGTCGACACCGTGCTGTCCCGCTACAGCGTGGCGAAACCTGGCGACGGTCAGACGGGAACGCTCAGCTCCAAGGTGTAGCCATCGGTGACGCTGCCGGTGGCGCTGGGGATCTGGTGTGCTGCGTTGTCGTCGGAGAAGACGTTGTCGCGCGAAAGCGGCGTCTGGGCGAAGTTGCTGACGCTCGTCTCGTAACCCGCTGATGCGTAGACCACCTTGCACACGTCTTCCGGCATCGCCAACTGCGACGTGGCGATCGGTTGTCCGCCGCCGGTCGCATCGTCGACACTGGCGTAGACCTCGAAGTGGATGTGCGGCCAGCGGCCGGAATACGCCCCCGGGAAGATCGTCTGGAAGGTGACCCGCCCGTCGGCGCCGGCCTGTTGGACGCCGCGGAGGTAGTTATCGTTCGTGGCTCCCTGGGAGTACATCGATTAGAGGCCGTCGCGGCTGCAATGCCACACATAGACGGCGGCATTCGCCAGCGCGGCACAACCGTTGGCACTGTCCTGGATGGCCAGTGTCACGGTGGTGGGCACACCCTCGGCGACCGTCGTCGACGAGCCGAAGCTCGACGTGATGTCACTGCGCAGGGCGCCGCTCTCGGTGAGCACGTCGGGGCCGTTCGACCCGTCGCCCGGATACGGGCCGGCAGTCTCTTCGTTGATCGGCGTGCATGTCGCGG
>JANMMQ010000024.1:0-5863 GCA_031373465.1 Ilumatobacteraceae bacterium
CACCACTGCCGCGAACAACGCAAACAGTGCGTTGTTGGCCAGAAACGCCCCCTCGCGAGATGCCACCGCGTCGACCCCACCAGCGGAGCGGAGACGGTCACCGCGCCATGCGATCAAACCGATACTCACGACGACGGTCACCACGAAGAACCCGAGGATTGCTGGGCCGATATTGGATTTGCTGAACGCATGAACGGAATTGAGCACTCCCGAGCGGGTCAAGAACGTTCCCAGGATCGTCAAGCTGAACGTCGCACAGAGCAATGCCAAGTTCCAGACCCGCAACATGCCGCGGCGTTGCTGGACGAGGATCGAGTGAATGTAGGCGGTGGCGGTCAGCCAAGGCAGGAAGCTCGCGTTCTCGACCGGATCCCACGCCCAGAACCCGCCCCACCCCAGCACCTCATAACTCCACCACGCGCCGAGCATGATCCCAACCGTCAAGAAGCCCCACGCGAACAGCGTCCAGCGACGGGTGATGACCAGCCACCCATCGTCGACCCGGCCCGTGACCAGTGCTCCGATCGCGAATGCAAACGGGACGGAGAACCCGACGTAGCCGAGATATAACATCGGAGGGTGAAAGGCCATCAAGATGTGGTTCTGCAAGAGCGGGTTCGGGCCCGGGCCGTCGAACGGCTTCGGGCCTGCCACCAAGCGAAACGGATTCACCGGTCCGGCCATCAACCCAAAGAAAAAGGCGCAGATCGCAAACAGCGCCACGAGCGCCCAACCAACAAGCGGATCGCTGAGCCGTCTGCGAAACCGGTAGACGACAGCGACCAAATATCCTGCGAGGATCAGCGCCCACAGCAGGATCGACCCCTCGAGTGCGCCCCACATTGCAGCCACATTGAACAGCGCCGGCGTCCGCGAGCTACCGACCTGCGCGATGTAGCGCAGGCTGAAGTCGCGAGTAATCAGTGCTCGTTCCATCGCCCCGACGGCAATGAGGGCTCCAACACCGACGATGATCGCGTATCCGGCCGCCCACCTGACATTGCGAACCCGTCCGGTTCGGGCACCGACAGCAGCGCTCACGGCACCGGCTAGCGACCCCCCGAGTCCTAGTGCCACGCCGACCAAGCCGACCCCAGCATTCAGCATTCAAATCCCGCCCAGCGCGCCACCTCAACCCGGTACAGCATTACGATCGAGCCTAGTAGTCGCCGCCCACTTTCGGTCAAACCGGCGGCCAACCCAGACGACTGAAATAGCGCTGTAACGTGATGAAAAAAGTCCGCCATGCTCCAGTCATAAACAACACACCGACACCGACAAGCAGCGTTCCGCCGGTTCGCTCGATCGCACGTCCGTGACGGCGCAGCCAGCCGACCGAGCTGCTAGCGCGCTGCATGCCAAGCGCCAAGAAAACGAACGGGATTCCCAGACCAAGCGAGTACAGGGCGAGCAGAATCGCACCCCAGATCACCGTCTGAGTGGCCGCCGCTGTCGTGAGGATCGTCGCCAACACCGGTCCGATACACGGTGCCCACCCGAACGCAAAGGCGACACCAAGCAGAAATGCCGAACTCGGGCCAGGACGCACATGCCCAAGCAGGCGTCGCTCCTGATTGAGGAACGGTACGCGAATCAGCCCAAGCATTGACAAGCCCAGCACGATGATGGCCACGCCAGCGATACGGGTAACTAGCGGGACGCTTCGCAACAGCACGGACCCAACAACGGCGAACGAAATCCCCAATACTGTGAACACCGCCGTAAAACCGGCTACGAAAAGCAACGCTGCGCGGCGCACCGTCCGGCGATTGGCCTGCTGATCGACCTCGCTCATCGGGAGACCGGCGATGAACGACACATACCCGGGAATCAATGGCAAACAACATGGAGAACTGAACGACAGCACGCCCGCAACGACAGCAAGGAAAGGCAAAGCAACGACCATCGACTATCGAGCCTAGTAGTTGTGGTTGAGGTTGGTCAGATCGGGCAGTGCACTGGCATCGAGAGTATGAACCACATTCGGGCGACGATCAGCACCGCTGAGAACATGGCTCCGAGACCGAACAATGCGATCGGCGCCATCGTGTAGAGGCGCCGAAAGCCCGACGGGGCAGGAGCGGGACCATCCAACGCGGCCACACGCTCGACCACGGTAGCCAGTCCTCCAAACGCCGCAGCATCGACCGCTAAACCGCCGACGGCCACCTCAACCAAGGCTCGCCGCGTCGACCGACGCACACATTCGTGGGAACCCGCGGCGTCTTCGTCAGCCCACCGCTCGATCGCACAACGCAAACCATCAACCCCGGATCGAGCCCCCGGCAGAAATCCGAACGAAACCTCGGCTGCGGCCGCGAGTTGCAGTAGCAGGTGATGACGATGCTCGAGATGGGCAAGTTCGTGGCGGACAACTGCCGCTAACTGGTCCGGGTCGAGTTGTTCCACGAGCGCACGCGAGACCACGACCACGCCACCATGTGCATCCACACTCACCGCCACTGGCCGCTCATCGTCCACGACCACGACATCGCGGCCAGCGAGAGTCGTGCGCCGACCGATCAACGCTACTTCGGCCAGAATTCGTTGCGCCGACCGCGCGCGACGCACCCCGGTAACGACCATCCAGGGAAGAATGACCGCACCTGCTGCGGCGGGCCATCCAACCCACCGACCACCAGGAACTAGCCGGCCAGCCATGCGAGCGCACGCCGCCGCTAACCCGTGTGCCCCCGCCGCGCGAAGCACCACCGGCGCGGCGATGAGCAACAGCGTCAACTCCCACATCACCAGTGCAGCCACGAACGAGGTTGCGACCCCACGAGCCCAATCGGCCGGGTGAAGCCGACGCCCCATCGGCCGTAACGCGCCCGGCATCGCGGCCAACATCAACGAGATCGCGGCGAGGACGACGATCATTGCTTCGACAACATCCGACGCAGCTGGGCCCGATCCTCGGCGCTGAGCTGCCCAACGAACTCAGTCAACACGACCGGCCGATTCTCGACCGATGTCAACGCAGCGGACATCGTGCTGGCTGTGCGCTCCTCACGCGTCTGCACGGGATGGTAGGCATACGCTCGGCCATCTCGGCGTCGCTCCAGGATTTCCTTTTCCCAGAGATTGGTAAGAACCGTCATCACGGTCGTGTATGCCAAGTCTCGGCGCAAGGCCAAAACATCGTGCACCTCACCGGGCGTCAACCAGCCCGATAGATCCCACAATACGTCGAGGACCTCTGCCTCGAGCGGCCCGACTCCCTTGCGTGGCATCTTCCATCCTCACTCGCGTAGTACTACGAAGGTTAGCAACTCCAAGGTCGCAACGCAGTACACATCCTACGACCGATCGCCCCGCTGACTACTATCATCAATCGGAGTACCTCTGACCTGGAGCGCAATTTGTCTCACGAAAATGGATCACTCATACCCTTGAGCAACGACGTCTGGGGATTCGAATCGAACTGCTTCGTGTGCGAGCCGCGTAACACCGCCGGGCTCGCCATTCCCTTTCGCCACGACACCATTGCCTCCGCCGTGCTCGCAGAATTCAGTCTGGACGAACGTTTCTCCGGTGCCCCCCGATATGTCCACGGCGGTGTCGCATTGGCAATCCTCGACGAGGCCATGGCATGGGCCACCATCGCGCTCGCGCAACGGTTCGCCATAACCGCCGAAACAACGACGCAGTTCGAACGACCGATACGGCTGGGGCAGACGCACATCGTGACCGCCAGAATCGAGCGCATTGATGGCCGCAACATCTTTACGACAGCCACAATTGTTCGCTCTGACGGCAAGCTGTGCGCGACAGCGCAGGCACGATTCTCCGGGCTCGACGCGGAGCAGGCTGAGAACGCAATCGGCGACGTAGTGAACGGAACGGACATCGACTACACGACCGGGGCAGCCCACAAAACGTGATCACCCCGCAATGACGTCTCGTTTCGGACCGGTCGCAATCGCAACTCTGGTCGGGTACCTCTTTGGCACTCTCCCGTCGGCTGACCTTGCGACACGCCTTGCGAGGGCGGGCGTGTCCGACTTGCGCGCCGCCGGCAGCGGGAATCCGGGCGCCACCAATGCCGGGGCCGTGCTCGGCACGAGGTGGGGGCTCGCGGTGCTTGCAGCGGATATGGGCAAGGGTGCGGCAGCCGGTATTGTCGGACGCGTGATCGCCGGTCCGGCCGGGGCAAGCGCTGCGGCCACCGCATCGATTGCTGGTCACATCGTGCCTTTGTGGAATGGTGGACGCGGCGGCAAAGGAGTGGCGACATCCGCGGGCGCATGCCTCACGGTCTTCCCAGCTTTCTTTCCAATCGATGCCGCTGTCGCTGTCGTAGGAGCGACTCGCCTGCGCGACGCCGAGAAGGCCACTCGCCTCTCGTGCGCCGTATGGGTGGCCGCGAGTCTGATGTGGTGGCGGCGCAGTCTTCCGAACGCGTGGGGACCGCGAGCGGGCGCCGGTACCTTCGTCTTCGCGCTCGTGGGCTCGTCCATGATCCTCACCAAATTTCGAATCAGCCGGAAGCCCGTCGAATGATCCACTTGGTCTCTGATTCCGGCTCAATGCTCACGCCGGAACTGCGCGCACGTTTCGGCGTCCACATCGCGCCGATGGCAGTGATCATCGATGGCCGGCTGTACCGCGAGGGCGTCGACCTCGACATCACCGAGTTCTACACATGCCTGGCCGGCGGCGCCACCATAACGACGTCGGCACCCTCTCCCGGTGATCTGCTACACGAGTATCAGAACGCGTACGAAGGCGGCGCCACTGAGGTGTTGTCGATCCACACCGGCGCCAAGTACTCGAGCACAGTCGCCGCTGCCACCCTGGCCGCCACCATGGCCCCGATTCCCGTAACGGTCATCGACACGGGCAGCGCATCGTTTCCCGTGGCTCTATGCGTCTGGGCGGCCGGCGACTCACTTGGCCGAGGTACGACTGCGAGCGAGGCGGCCGACGCCGCACGTCGAGCAGCAGCGCGCGTCGGCAGCGTCTTCGTCGTTGGTATCCCGCAACTCGCGCTCGACGGCGGAAGGTTCACCGCCATCGCCGCGGATATGGCCGCGACGTCCGTACTCGAGCTGGGGCCAGCCGGCTTGCGCGTACTGTGCGAAGCCACTGACCTACTCGCCGCACTCGACGCGATGGTTGCCCACGTTTCGGACCTCGCGGCCTTCGGCCCGCTCCGCATCGCCGTAGGAGATGCAGACCGACCGGAGTTGGCCAAGGAGCTCGCCGAGCGTCTGCGCACGGCCACCCAGACCCAGGTCACCCACTATCAGGTCGGACCCTCGATCGCTGTTCACACGGGTGCAGGTTCGATCGGCGTTGTGTACTGCTCGCTCGACGCGGTCCGAACACAGAAAGCACAGTGAACCACGCCCGAGCTCCGAAAGACCCAGCGCGGTGCCCTGAGCTGCTCGGACGGAACTGAGTACGTGAACTCGGGAGAAAGCTGGGGCGAGGGCTGAGTCCTGGCGCACTTGCGCTCTCGGCGAGTCTGCCCGAACCCTCACGGAGTACGTCAGTGGCCGACTACTCAGTTACTATCGCAGGTAGTAGTATGCGTGCATGACACCGCCGAAACGCAAGGGGGGACGGGTCACGCCGAAGCGAGCTCCGACGCTACCGCTGCCACCTCTGGACCCGCTCGAACGGCCGGCCAGGCGTACCATCTCCCTTGCGGGCGCCTACCGCAAGGAGGACTCATGCCGCCAAAGTCACCGAACCCGGAGGAGCTGGCCGCTCTTCTAGGTCGCGCCGAGAAGTTCGCCACCGCACCGCGAACGACGGCCGCCCTTCAAGCCGCGCTCGCCAATCCCGATGACATTCGAACAGCCATCAAGGACCCCGCAGGCTTCTTGAACAGTCATGGCGTCCGCGTTCCTCCGTC